>JARCMA010000370.1 GCA_030248405.1 Microcoleus sp. MP8IB2.171 | reverse complement strand
GAGATGGGGAGATAGGGAGATGGGGAAATGAGGAGAGTGGGAAAGGGAGAGGGGGAGAGTGGGAGAGTGGGGGAATATCTTCCTTCTTCCTTCAACATATGACTAATGACAACTGACAACTGTCAACTGTCAACTGTCAACTGACAACTGTCAACTGACGACTGACGACTGCCAACTAAATTACTGACAACTGACAACTAAACTGACATGAATTCCAAATCTACAGGTTCTCAAAGCGCAAAAGCATCCTTTTCAATGGATGATTTTGCTAAAGCCCTCGAACAGCACAATTACGAGTTCCAGAAGGGACAAGTAGTGCGCGGCAAAGTGTTCGAGTACGACTCAAACGGCGCGTATGTTGATATCGGCGGCAAGTCTTCGGCTTTTTTGCCGATCGAAGAGGCTGCTTTGAGAACAGTAACGGATTTGTCGGAAGTGGTTCCGCTGGAAGAGGAACGGGACTTTTTGATTATCCGCGAACAAGATGCAGATGGCCAAGTTACTTTGTCTCTGCGGCAGTTACAAATTCAGCAAGCTTGGGAAGATTTAATTGAATTGCAGGAAACCGGTAAAGTTCTTCAGGTGCGGGTTTCAGGGGCGAATAAGGGCGGCGTGACAGTAGATGTTCAGGGAATGCGCGGTTTTATTCCCCGATCGCACTTAGTGGAACGCGATAACCTAGAATCGCTGATCGGTCAATCTTTGAGCGTTAATTTTTTGGAGGTCGATCGCGAACGAGAAAAACTCGTACTTTCCCAGCGGATGGCCACTCAATCGAATGCTTTCAAGGATTTGCAAATTGGTCAGTTGGTCGAAGGAAAAGTCAGCAGCATCAAGCCTTTTGGCGTGTTTGTGGACTTGGAAGGAGTTAGCGGTTTGCTGCACATCAAGCAAGTTAGCCAAAAATATATTGATAACCTTGGAAAGGTGTTTGCTCCCGGTCAACCCCTGAAAGCGATCGTGGTTGACCTCGATGAAAGTCGTGGCCGGATTTCACTTTCTACTCGGGTACTAGAAAATTACCCAGGGGAAATGGTGGATAAAATGGCGGATGTTATGGATACGGCAGAAGAGCGATCGGAACGTGCTCGAAAGACTCTTTCTTAAGTCTTGACGTAATTAGAGCCCCGACTTCTTTAAGAAGTCGGGGCTCTAAGAGCGCGATCTTTTTACGTTTAATTAGCTTGATTTACTTATTTTGCATTTTACATCGACTTCTTATACCAGTTTCCCAAAAGAATCAAACTATAGGCTAACTCCAAACCCTTATCTAGTAAGTTAATACCTCTGGTAAATCCAAAATAAAAAATCAAAAATTATCTTACTTCTTCCTTTGGCTATCTAACTTCATTTCAGCGTTCGTTATTTAACCCCATTAGCTACTACTCCCAATACTTTAAAATCGGCTAAATTTAGTTGATCTAAAGCTTTGCTTACCAGGCCGCGATCGGTTTTTTCTATTTTTACTATCAGCACTGTACCATCAGTTTGAGAGGCTAGTAAATGACCATCTGCTAAACCAATTAAAGGTGGTGTATCGTAAATGACTAAATCAAATAACGCTAGGAATTGTTCCATTAAATAGTGCATCTTTCTCGAAGAAAGTAATTTAATTGGATCAGGGGGAATAGTACCAGCAGTGAGGACAAAAAGATTGTCATCGTCGGGTAATCGCTGAATAGCCTCATTTAAGCTTAAATCAGAACTTAAAACATTACTTAAACCTTTCATATTTGATAAGCCAAGGTATGTGTGCAGTTGAGGCAAACGCATATTAGCATCCACTAATAATACTCGTTTACCAACAGCAGAAGCAGTTTTAGCTAAATAAAGTGCTACAGTTGACTTACCCTCACCTTTAATAGTCGAAGTGATGGTTAAAGAACTTATTGGGTGTTCAGCATTTAATAATTGAATATTTGTGTATAAGTAGTGAAATGCCTCTACCACAGGAAAATCTTTGTAATTTGAAACTATTATTCGTTTTAAGCTTGCACTGTCAGTATTTGAACTTACGCTAGTGAATTGAGCGGGAACACTTTTACCTCTACGAGATTTAATTTTCATCGCTTTGGCGATCGGAATGACTCCCAAAAGAGGGCGTTTAGTTGCTGATTTAATTTCTTCTGGAGTATGGAAAACAGTATTTAAAACTTCTACTAGGAAACCTATAGCAATGCCTAGTAAAGTGCTAATAACGATCGCGATCGCTAGGTGGCGACGGGTTGGTTTTTCTGTTACTGGGTTGAGATCACCATTTTCGTTTGTGACTAACTGTGGTTTAGATATAATTTGCCAAGTGCCATCAATTTGACCAGCATCTAGTTGTAAAGTTTTTTGTTTTTCTAGGAACAGTTTTAGAGTATCTTTAGCTAGTTCTAGTTTTAATTGTATGTCATCATAGCGACGTTGAGCTTCGGGCATTTGAGTGATTTTTGCTTGCAGTAAATTTTGGCTATTAGTTATCAATCGCTCGCGAGCTTCCAACTGTTCTAGTTGTGATTTCATCTGAAAGAGGACAGACTCAGCTTCTTTTTGCATTAAATCGCGCAAACTTTGCTGCTTTTCCCGCAAAGATTGAATAGGAAGGCTATTTTCATAAAATTGAGTAGAGCTTAAAGCTAATTGCGACTCTATTTCATTTACTTTGCTCATTAAACTTTCATAAGACTTGGGGCTAATATCAACAATCCAACGATTATCGCCCGTTAAAGATCTTTTTTTATAGCTTTCATATTGCTGCCTACTTTCTGCTAGTTGTACTTGCACTTCGAGGCGACGATTAGTTAAATTATCTAGCTGATCTGATAGGCTGCGGCTGCGTAGTTCTGGTTGATTAAAGTTATACTTAACTCTTAATACTTGTAATTCTTGTTGCAAGTTATCTACTTTCTGCTGGAGTTGTGGCATTTGTCGATCGATAAAATTAATACTTTGTTTGCTAACTTTTAAACGCTCTTTGCCCATATATTCTAGGTAATATTTTGCAGTTTCATCCAACACATATTGGATGCGCTTGGGATCTCGATCGCGGTAGCTAATATCTAGGAGCTTAGTACCACCCTGCTTCCCATCTCGCAAGAAAGTAACACGTTGGATCATCAAGCGGTTGTTGAGATTTTTATAGTCAAAGTTTGGATATTTTTTCTGCAACTTATTAACTAATGGTAGTAACACTTCTGGGCTTTTTAAAACCCGCGATAAACTTTGATAATCCACCGAAGAACCTTCTTCCGCTGATGATTTAATTTTGTTCAAGTCTGTGATGCCTAAACTGTTATTTTGAGCTTGGACAAAGAGCTTTGATAGCCGATCGTCAGCCGTAATGGGTTCTGCTAAAACTGTAAATTTTCCTTCATACTCAGTAATAGATTTTTTGGCAGACCTGAGCACGAAACTACCGCTTAAAGTAGCTATACTGATAGCTACTATGCCCATCACTAGAAGGCGACGTTTGACGACAGCTAGTACCCAATTCATATCAAGAACTTGGTCATCCTCTGCTGGGGTACTAGCTAGGTAATTAGCGGAGGGAACAGACAAATATTGACCATTAAGGTCATTCTTGAGGGAAGACAAAAGTTTTTTGTCCATAGCAAAAATGTTATTTAATTCCTAATTTCCAAATAGTCTGAGTAACTCGATGAGTCGGGTAGGAACGAGAATTCCACCAATAATATTATTAACTGGTGAGAGAACAGTGTTAATGTTGTCTACCAAGATAGCAGTCCTCGAACGTGCCACTATAATTATGTCATTATCTTGAATCAGTGGGTTGCTTTGAGAGTCGATTCCTTGATTCAAATTAATTGATACTTGCGATCGGGATATAGTGCCATTAGGATTCAGCCTGATCAGTTCCACATATCTAGAGTTAGCGCGATTTTGTCTGAAACCCCCCGCACTCATAATTGCTTGATTTAAGGTAGTATTAGGAGGTAATTTGAGTCCACCCGGAGTATTGACTTCTCCGATAACACTCACTTGCACAGTCCCCGGAGCAAAGCTAGCAGTAGCTAGAACCGAAACTTCTCCGGGGTCGATCGCAGTCGCTGTCGGGACAAAGATGATATCCCCTTCTTGTAGTATAGTATCTTGAGAGGTATCTTGTTCTTGCAAATATTGCCAGAGGTTAATAGTTCTAACTTGTTGTTTGCCACTTCTAGTATAACGTTGGAGTTGGATTTGGCGAATATCGGCGATTGATGTGATTCCACCAGCTAGTTGTAGAGCACGAATAATTGTCGGTTGTCCGCTGCTTCTTTGACCATTTTGGGTATCACCACCAATCGCTACATATCTACCGGGACGCTTCACCTCTCCGAATACTGAGACAGTACGGGGTTGCTCTGCTGGTATAGAAAAATTAGATTCACTAAGTTGATTTGTTTCTGCTAAATTAATTGTTTCTTGAGGGGGAACCAAGATTTGATCTCCATCTCGCAACGTGAGATCTTGGCGGGTCTGACCAGTTTGTAAATAATCCCACAGATTATAAGTGATAGTTATTTCTTTGTTAGCCGTGAGCCGACGCCGCACAATTACTCGTCGAATATCAGCACTAGCTCGAATACCCCCAGCTTTTTCTAAAGCTTGAGGAAGCGTGGGAAACTGAACTGATGGTCTGTTTCCGCCTCCATTAGCTAGGGGCAATAAGTAGGAGCCGGGACGGCTTATTTCACCAGATAACCAAATATTGAGCGGGCGGGCAGCTTGTAAGCTGATGGTAACTAAAGGTCTTTTTACAACCCGGCCATAAGCTCTAGTGATAACTTGGGCTGCCTGTTCTAAAGTTAATCCTTGAAGCGGAATACTACCAATAATGGGGATTTGAATAGCTCCCCCAGCGGGAATTTGATACTCCCCACTAAGCTGGGGCAGATCGTAGATATCAATTCTAATATTGTCTCCACCACCTAGATAATAGTCAGTATTAATGCTTGTTGCCGGGGCTGGGGACTGAGCGAGGTTGGTTTGAGGGTAGGAGAGAGTGAGTACCAGCGCCAGCAGTGGCAGGTGTAAAGCAGGAAGGGTAAGCCATTTCATAGGTAGTAACAAATTTGATGATAGAGGTAAAGCCATGAAAGATATTTTAAGGGTGCCGATGTTTGCGTTGATGCTTTTTTGTTTAGCGCTATCGTCTTTGTGACTATTTATATTTTAGCCGCACGCCATCCCAAATTGGGTGCCAGATTAGAAAAGATTTTTGTGGGGATACTTTTTTTCACCATGACTGGTGGATCAGGTATCACGGCCATGCCCTTTACCAAACTCCATCCTAACGTTTTCTACAACTTAGAAACTACACCCCCAACGATGATTGCTCAAATTGCAATTTATGGGGCCATGATATTAATGCTTTTTCCCCGCTTAACTAAAACTACCCAAAAAACTGTTTCTATGTGCATCAAATGGATAGCAGGAGACATTTTTTTAGGTTTGTTTTTATTGATCATGACTTTATCGGGCTTGTGGTCACAAACTCCTGAAATTACTTTTAGGGCTGTTTTTGCTATTTGGGGAATAACACTGGTTTCTATTTATGTAGGGAAAGTGTATAGTTGGTTAGAACTTTATGGATTATTGAGATGGCTAACTGGTTTATTAGCTTTATGGTTACTTGTGAAAACAAATGCAGCGCCGGACGGTTGTTGGACAGGAGTTTTAGGTCATAAAAACCCTTTTTCTTTTCAAATGGCTAATACAGCTTCTTTATGGATTTTATATGCTTTTAAGGAGCGTAAGTATCGATATTTATCATTATTTATCATTTTAATAGCTTTAGTAGGATTGCAAAAAGGTTGTAGTGGTGCTAGTCGGATTCTGACAGTGATATTAATCAGTTTGTGGAGTTATTTAGCCCTCTTAAAAAGATTACCTGTAAAATGGGCTTTTCTTTGTTTTATCTTATTTTTAGTCGGTAGTATAGGTATAAGTATTTTGGTGTTAAACAATTTAGAGGCTATTATTGTGGATGGTTTGAAAAAAGATATGACTTTAACAGGCAGAACCGATTTTTGGCCTTTAATTATTGATCGAGTCAATCAAAATAATCCCATATTTGGTTATGGAATGCGAGGATTTTGGCAGTCTTGGCGTGGCTTAGAAAATCCCGCTTACGGAATTGTAGTAGCTAAATCGGGTTTTGTGCCACCCCACTCTCACAATGGTTTTCTTGATATACTTTGCGAACTGGGTTGGGCCGGACTTTTGTTGTTTATTGGGTCATTCTTGAATAATATATTTAGAGGTATAAAATACCTAGTTAAAGGAAGTTTTCCGGAGTCAGGTTTGCCTTTGTATTTATTAACATTTATCCTAATGACTAATTTGACCGAGGGGGGATTATTTGGGATTGGTACTTATTGGTGTTGGTATGTAGTTTTATCAGTAAAATTGAGCTTAGATAGGACAGCTAAGGATAATCCACACTGAGGATGTCAGCCTTTGGTCAGGCCTATTAGGAGAATCTTTCAACAGAATAGGCATATCTCCGACTTCTTTAAGAAGTCGGGGCTTTAACACCGATCGCATTTTACGTTTAATTAAGTGGGTTCACTTAACATGACTCGCAATTGTTTCACTCTCCACCGTTGGTTCCACTGGCCAAGATTTTTCCATCTCTACTGTTTGTTTCGGTTGATAAACTGCCAAGTCGAACCAGAAAGTCGTGCCCACATTAACTTCGCTAACTAAATTAATTTTAGTGTGGTGCTTGTCAATAATGTTTCTGACAATAGAAAGACCCAATCCCGTTCCTTCTAAAGTGTGTACTCGGTTTTCTACCCGGAAAAAGCGATCGAATATTGCTTGTTGATCTTCAGGATCTATGCCAATTCCCGTATCAGAAATTTCGATCCGCACTACCGGAAAATGTCTGGCATTCGGTGACAAGTTGTGCTTCCAGGATGCGCCCTCTTTGTGCGCCGCCACCTCCGGCTCTAGCAAATACGCTCGAATTGCCACCTTGCCGCCGGACTGAGTAAATTTCAAGGCATTTCCTACTAAATTTGCAAATACTTGCAGTAACAAATCGTAATGACCTAAAGCAGGCGGCAAATATGGGTCAACTTCTTGCTCTAATTGAATGCCTTTATCCTTAGCATTTAACTGATAAGTCCGCAGGGTTTGTTCGACAGCTTGCGGGAGGTCAACAGCCTCCAAGTGATAAACTCGGCAGGATTCCAGTCGCGACAAGTCTAACACGTCGTTAACTAAACGAGTTAGTCGATCGGTTTCTCGATTGGCAATTTCTAGGAATTCCCTGCGCTCGCTTTCTAGAAGGTCTTCTCCGTACTCGTGGAGAGTCTCGATAAAAGATTTGATATTAAATAAAGGTGTTCTCAATTCGTGAGAAACATTGCTGATAAAATTGCTTTTAGCCTCATTGAGTTCTACTTCGCGAGTAATGTCCTGCACTGTCATTGCAATGCCTTTGAGACTTTCTCGGTAATTTCCGGAACCTTGATGCTTGGAGGTTTGCTCGTAGAAAGTACACTCTACAGCTACCGGGCGTTGTGGCTCGGTACAGGTATCTTCCTCATGGCGGATACAGCTTCTGCACAGCGGTTCTGCACCGGGCGCTTTGTGCAGAATGACTGTAGTTAAAACAATCCGAATTGTACGGTTAACTGGTTCGCTCATAGAGATGCGAAATTCGCCGCCTTCGCGATCGCCCGCAGCTATTTCCTGCAAAGGTCTCGCCAAGTCCTGCTGCACTTCCGAAGGCAAAATGTTCAGAACATTTACTCCGATCGCATTTTTACCTTCCCATCCAAAAATTCGCATCCCCGTCGGATTAACTAAAATCACCTGCAAATTTGCGTCTAATAAAAGCGCGCCATCAGCAATCGTTGAAACCAAAGTTTCTAACTTAGCTTTTTCCGCTGTCAGCTCTTCAATATTTTGTTCTTCATAACTTTCGAGTTTCTGGGCCATCTCGTTAAAACTGCCAATCAACTCGCCCAATTCTCCCCCTAAAGGCAGGTCAACTCGCTGCTTAAAATTCCCGCTGGCAATGTTTTTGACCCCGAAGACTAATTGTTTGATCGGCTGAGTAATTGTCAGGGCATTAAATACAGCTCCCAAAATTACCATCACCCAAATAGTGACAAATACTGCTAAAGTGACATCCCTAGTCAGATTTGAAGAGATAACTGCTGCGGGATTTGGGTTAATGCCGATCGCCAAAACTCCCAAATATTTGTCTTCATGAATTAACGGCACAAATACATCGGTAACTTCTCCATCTGGCGTCAAATGCTGCCGTACCAAAGGCAAAGAAGTTAAATTTCTCGCCTCAATATCGGCTAGAAAATTATCGGGAAGTTTGATCTGGCGGCGCAGCGTCAGGGAAGTCTGCACCTCCGATTCCGAAAATGGTATCCCCAGGAAAATATCTCCGGCTTCGTCTGCGTAAAGCATATAGCGGACGCTGGAGGTGCTGCTGTAGAATTGGCGGGAAAAGCGGGCGACTTCGGAGCGATCGTTTTTGGCAATCAGCGGCGCCACATTTGCCGCCAACAGCAGGCCAAGGTCGCGACCGTAGCGAGTATCGTTAAGTCGGGCGTCTTGCTGGATAGTATTCACGGCCCAGAATGTCAGGCCACTCATAATTAAGGACACTACGAGGGTAGCACCGGCCATCAGGCGGGTCTGGAGGGTAAAATCCGACCACCAGCGGGCAATAATTTCTCCGATTTTGTTTAGTATGGCCAGCATTTCACCAGTTCACCAGTTCAATATTAAAAGCAAGATCAATTCAGTTGGCTCCCGATCGAATTTTCTGCTGCGACTTGTCCGCTACCGCCACCGCAGAGATACCAAACTTCATTGTTACATTTCTACATTGAGATTGCTTGGCTTTCGGATGGCGGCCGATGTCGCAATTCCTAATTTTTATCGCCCAGAGCTCGGCGACCGATGTCCCGACGGCAGTAGACCCCTTCAAATTGGATACAATCAACTGCTGCATAAGCTTTGGAGATAGCTTGTTCCAAAGTTTCTCCCGCCGCGGTGACGCCCAAAACCCGGCCTCCGTCGCTCACCAACTGCTGGTGCTTCAACTGGGTGCCGGCGTGAAACACTTCTGCTCCTTTGGCTTCAGCTTCCTCGATACCTGTAATAACTTTGCCTTTTTGATAACTTCCAGGATACCCCCCAGAAGCCAAAACTACGCAAACAGAGGCCCCCGACTTCCAGCGAATAGAATATTCACCGAGACGCTGCTGACAGCAGGCGAGCACCAAATCTTCCAAAGGAGTTTCCAGCAGCGACAAAACCGCTTGAGTTTCCGGGTCTCCGAAACGGCAGTTGAATTCTAAGACTTTGGGTTCTCCTTCGGGGGTAATCATTAAACCTGCGTAGAGTACACCCCGGTAGTCGATTTTGCGTTTTTGCAGTGCTGCGAGGGTGGGTTCGAGAATTTCTTCTTGAATCCTTTCCATGAGTTCCGGGGTGACAATGGGCGCTGGGGCGTAGGCTCCCATACCGCCGGTGTTGGCTCCCTTGTCGCCTTCGCCGATAGCTTTGTGGTCTTGGGCGGGCAACAACGGTTCCACTGTGATGCCGTCGGTGAGGGCGAGAATTGAGACTTCTTGACCTGTTAAGAATTCTTCGACGACGACTCGGATGTTGTCGGTGCCGAATTCGCCTCGGAAAATGGTGTTGATGGCGCTGTGAGCCATTTTGACGGTGGTGGCAACGGTTACTCCTTTGCCTGATGCGAGTCCGTCTGCTTTGATGACTATTGGGGTTCCTTGTTCCAGAACGTATGCTTTGGCTGCTTCTGCGTCGGTAAATACGGCAGCTTTGGGTGTTGGGATGCCTGCTTCGAGCATCAATTCTTTGGCCCAGGATTTGCTGGATTCAATTTGGGCGCCGGCTTTGGTGGGGCCGAAAATCATCATTTTTCGCTGTTGGAAATAGTCGGCGATGCCTAGCGATAGGGGCAATTCGGGGCCGACGATGACTAATCCGATGTTGTTGACCATCACAAAGCGTTCGATGCCTTGGAAGTCGTCGATGTTGAGCGACAGATTTTGACAGCCTTGGGTGGTAGCTGTGCCGCCGTTGCCCGGTACGCAGAATACTTGTTTAATCCGCGTAGATTCTAGCAGTTTTTTTGCGATCGCGTGTTCGCGACCTCCGTTTCCCACAACTAAAACTTTCACAGTATCCTCACCTATAAATTTTGTTCCCTGAATGTCTGATTTTCAGTGTTGGCATCTGTCTATCTGCTTTTTGCAGTGCTGTCAATTATGCCATGCTTGGCGCTAGGGAATGGCTAGATGTGGCACTTTTCTGGAGGAGTGGGGTTCGACGGCTGTTTCTCAATGGCTGGGAGCGTGCAATAATTAAAGACTTTAGCTGCCCATTTTTTATGGGTTCTGCCTCGATTTAATCAGGCAATTAAAACTCTTTTCTGGCTTTTAACTCTGCAATTACTATAATTGATCCGGGGACAAATAGCGATAAGATAGGCAGGTTGACTCTGGGGAATTTTACTCACATGAAATCAAATCAAACCGCTGCGAGTTCGTCTGCAAAATTTAAGCGGGTGGGCGTTGTCGGCGGCGGCCAGCTAGCTTCGATGATGGGGGATGCTGCTAGTTCGCTGGGTATTGAATTGGTAGTGCAAACTCCCCATGCTAGTGACCCGGCAGTTTCTGTTGCTGCTAGTGCTGTTTTGGCTGCTGTTGATGATGTTTTGGCTACGGCTCAATTGGCTGCTGGCTGCGATGTTATTACTTTTGAAAATGAGTTTGTGGATTTGGATGGTTTGCGGCCGCTAGAAGAGCAAGGTGTGTTATTTCAGCCGAGTTTGTCGTCGCTTTCTCCTTTGTTGGATAAGTACGTTCAGCGCTGTTATTTACAAGGTTTGGGTTTGCCAACTCCGAGGTTTTGGGAATGGGATTGCAGCGCGGATTTGCCCCCAGAATTGTTTAAGGCGGTGGCGATCGACTTTCCGGCAATTTCTGTTTCCGACAGCGTGCAGATGGAAGGAGACTCGGATGCTGGATCGATCGACTTTCCCTTTGTCGTCAAAGTTCGCCGCCACGGTTATGACGGCCAAGGTACTTTTATTGTTAAGGATCGGGGGAGTTTTGAGTCAATTCGTGCTAAACTCCAAGGTCAGTCTTTGCTGGTGGAAGAGTTTGTGCCGTTCGATCGCGAGTTGGCTGTGATTGCAGCTCGATCGGCAACTGGCGAAATTGCGATTTATCCGATAGTGGAAACTCAGCAGCAAAATCAGGTTTGTCATCTGGTGATTGCGCCCGCTGATATTAGTTTAGAGGTAAAAACTGAAGCTTGTGCGATCGCCGGCACTCTCCTCAACAGTTTGCAAGCTGTCGGCGTATTCGGCATTGAATTATTTTTAACCGCCGATAATAAGCTGTTAGTCAATGAAATTGCACCCCGCACTCACAACTCGGGACATTTTACCATCGATGCCTGTGAAACTTCACAATTTGAACAGCATTTGCGCGCAGTTTGTCAACTGCCTTTAGGTAATTCGGATCTGAAATGTGCAGGCGCTGTCATGGTAAATTTGCTGGGCTACGAGTCGGCTGAGTCGGATTATTTAACGAAACGAAAACAACTGGCACAAATTAGCGGTGCTTTTGTCCATTGGTATGGTAAGAAAGTATCGCGTCCCGGCCGCAAACTGGGTCACGTTACAGTTGTGTTCGACGCGGACTTGGTGGCTCAGGGGCGATCGCAAGCACTGGCGATCGCTCAAACCGTTGAATCTATCTGGTATGCAAGTTAAATTGCTCGAAGCTTGCCAAAATCTAGTTAGTTGCTGTATATTAAATAAAGGTTCTACTGCGACGTTGGTGACTGCCAATAATGTTTTTTTGATCTATAACTCTTAACTCTCGGGAATCAAGATGTTTGGACAGCAGTAAACTGGGCTTGTACCCAGAAACTTTAAGTCCGAGCCAACGGTACCCACCTGGTAAAATACCAGGTCAAAAGCTGAGGTAAGACGGCGTTGCGGGGAGCCATTAAAATTTTGATTGAGATAGGCGCTGTAAAATATAGCTAGTAAACTGGGGCGGGAATAGAGCTACCATTTATAGGTAGATGTAGAAGGTAGAACAGATCGATGCCCAGACTAGCCCCAAAGCCCTTGGAATTGGCAGCTCCAGAACGAGAGCAACTGTGGCAGATTGTCAACCTTCATCGGACTCCCCAGCAAATTGCCTTAAAAGCCAGGATTATTCTGTTACCAGACGAAGGATACAATCATCGAGAAATCGCTCGTGCCCTCCACATCAGTCGAGAGATGGCTTTGTTGTGGCGTAATCGTTGGTTAGAGTTGAGTGTCAAGAATCTGGAAGTAGTGCAGCGATTAGCCGATGCCGAGAGACTCGGAGATCCAATGACCTTGAGCTTAGAACAGATTCTTCAATTATTTGCGCTCGCTTGTGAGAAACCGGAAATCTCTGGGCGACCGCTGAGTCATTGGAGTGTGCCAGAGCTAGCAGATGAAGCGCTCTTTCAAGGCATAAGTAGGTAGGCGGGATTAAACCGAATAATGTAACAGTATGTAAACAGCTTTAACCCACATTCGGCACCCCCAAGTGGCACATACGCGGATTGAGGGGGTAAAAGTGAATCATCCGAGATCGAGCGTGAGTAAAAATACCCAAAACATCTGTGCAACGATCGCATCACCCAGTTAGTAATCCCTAAAAATTGACGTGAGGGCATGAATTAAATCTTCTTAACCCATAAAACGTCAAAAATCCGACCATTAACAACTATTAACTCCCAGCATATATCGCCCGCATTATGACAATTATACATCACTGTTGAATCAACAATTATTTAAATGTAAGTCAGTTTTACCAATCAATAATCGACTTCATTTCACAACAAGAAATAATAAGACCGACAGGTGACTGGAAACAAATTTAATATGGCAACCGCAGAAATGTTGAATCTTGATACAAACCTTTCCTAAATAGGGCTTGCTGAATAATCTATCGCGTGTTACGTGGCCTGGGTTATGCGATCGCGCGATCATCCGTCAGGTGCAAGAAAAACAGCTAAAATGGATCAAAAGCCGTGCATTAACACCTGCGATCGTGTACAGAAAAGCTGAGGTTGCCCCAAGCCCCCCATCCGAGTTTAAACTGCCCTTCGGAGGCAGCTTGTCACCGGATAACCGTTGGGTAAAGATGGCCCAAGTAATACCGTGGTCAGAATTTGAATCAGAATATGCTCAAAACTTCCCCACAGAAATGGGTTTAAGGGCCAAATCCTTTCGGATGGCGTTGGGGTCATTAATTATCAAAGAAAAACTCGGAATTAGCTCCGAGTGAAACTGTCGAACAAATTCGTGAAAACCCCTATCTGCAATACTTTATTGGTCAATCAAGCTACAGTAACGAGCTGCCATTTAACCCATCACCCCGCCGTTCATTTTCGACAACGAATTAGTTGGAATCTAATTAATAAAGTGAACGAACGCATGGTCAAGAAAATACGAGAAACCGCCACAGGCAAACCCGAAAAAAAAAGGATTCGGACGCAAAAAATGAGTCGCAAAATCGAGGAAAACTAATCATAGATGCGACATGCGCCCCCGCCGATATTACCTATCCAACCGACTTGGGACTATTAAACCTTGCCAGAATTCACACCGAAAAAATTATAGATATTCTCTATAAATCTCTAAAAAACAAAGCCCCAAAAAAGCCAAGAACCTACCGGAATCTAGCGAGAAAAGACTACTTGGCAGTAGCCAAACAACGACGACCGACCCGAAAAAAAAAAGACAAGCAATTAAAAAACTACTCCAATATATCAAAAGAAATTTAGCTCATATTGAACAGCTAATAGAGTTAGGCGCGACCCTAAAAAGTCTGAATAAAAAGCAATATAAAACCCAATACGGTTTACTTAAGACCGAACAAGTGGTAAACTAGGTATGATGTACAAAAAAGTAAATCCAGTATAGTGCCGTACAAAAAATTATTATTAG
>JARCMA010000369.1 GCA_030248405.1 Microcoleus sp. MP8IB2.171 | reverse complement strand
GTGTCATTTTTGCTTCGGCATTTTTGTCACCAATTGGTGTCATTTTTGCTTCGGCATTTTTGTCACCAATTGGTGTCATTTTTGCTTCGGCCCCGTTGCCGTTACCGTTACCCTTAGTCTCAGCCTTAAATGTAGCGACAGCTTTGTGCAAAGCCTTAGCCATTTCCGGGCTGTTCATGTGATATTCGCCACCCCGGCGGTACTGCACGAAGCCGAAGTTTTCCAGCTTTTTCAGGAGCAATTCTGGGAAAGCCTGACTGTGGAAAGACATTACCTCGTGAGCAAGTTCCGCCACGGTTAAACCGCCGATGCGGGAAACAGTGCCTTTGAAGCCCAAATCGAGCAAATCAGCGCCAATGCCGATCGCCTCAAAGATTTGCGCGCCTTGATAGCTAGCCAGCAGTGAAATCCCCATTTTCGACATGATCTTCAGCAAGCCGTTTTCTACCGCTGTGCGATATTTAGCTTGAGCCTGTGTCACGGTAATATTGGGCACCTTGCCGTGCTGCATCAAGTTTTGAGTTTTGGTGTCAGACCACCAGCCGCGCACGCTTTCTAAGGCTAAGTAAGGGCAAACTGCGATCGCACCGTAACCGATCAAACAAGCGAAGTGGTGAGTGCTCCAACATTGGGCGGTATCCACAACGAGGGAAGTTTTCATCCGCAGCCCGACGCTAATTAAGTGGTGGTGAACTGCACCAACTGCAAGCAAGGGTGGGATATAAGTACATTCAGCACTCAAACCAACAGCAGCAGATTCGCCTTTTTCCTTCGATGGTCGATCGCTCAAAATCAGAATCGTCGCGCCCGATCGAACTGCATCAACAGCATCTTGACAAAGTTGCTCTACTGCGGTTTGCAAACCAGCAGGCCCGGCAGATATTTTGTAAAGCGTTGACAATTCCGTTGCGGGGAAAGACTTTTGGTCTTTCAACAAACACAGTTCAGCGTCGTTGAGTACCGGGGAATCAATTTTTAGCAGCTTGGCATTTTCCGGGATTGTTTGCAATAAATTGCCCCGCAAACCCATATTCATTGTCAGTGACATCACCATCCCTTCGCGCAGGGGGTCGATCGGCGGATTTGTCACTTGAGCGAATCGCTGTTTGAAATAGTTGTAAAGTAACTGAGGCTTTTCTGAGAGTACGGCCAAAGGAGTGTCATCACCCATGCAGAAAGTCGGTTCCTTCCCAGCACTCGCCATCTCCACAATCACCATGTCCAAATCTTCGGCGGTGTAGCCAAAAGCAGTTTGGGTTGCTAACAGAGTTTGCGAGTCTAGGGTTGCCGTTTCTGCAAAAGGCTGCGGTTCCAAGGTTTCGCGGTTTTGTTTCAGCCATTCGCCGTAGGGATGGCGCTTAGCAATCCGCTGTTTGAGTTGCCAATTTTTGAGAATTTCCTTGGTTTGCAGGTCAACTGCAATCATTTGTCCTGGCCCCAAACGGCCTTTTTCGACAATATCTGCTTCGGGGATATCGACAACTCCGGCTTCGGAGGCGACAATGACCAAACCGTCTTTAGTAATGCAGTAGCGGGCCGGACGCAAACCGTTGCGATCGAGCGTAGCACCTACTTGTTTGCCGTCGCTGAATACCAGCAATGCCGGGCCGTCCCAAGGTTCTTGAATGCCGCTGTAATATTCGTAAAAATCTACAATTTCGGGATAGTCAGCCAAATCAGGCTGATTTTTGTAGGCTTCCGGCACCAGAATTGTCAGGGATTCTAGGGGGGTGCGGCCGGAGTGCACCAACAATTCCATCACGTTGTCCAAGTTGGCCGAATCGCTGCTTTCGGGATTGACAATGGGGTTAAACGTGTCGATGTCGGCTTGACTCCAATTCGGGTGAGATAAATTCGCTTGCCGCGCCTTCATCCAGGTAATATTGCCCAACAGCGTGTTAATTTCGCCGTTGTGTCCCAGCAAACGCATCGGCTGGGCGAGGTGCCAGCGGGGCATAGTGTTGGTGCTGAAGCGGCGGTGATAGACGGCGAAGGAGCTTTTATAAGCGGGATTTTTCAGGTCAGGGTAAAATTCTGCTAGTACAGCCGATCGCACCATGCCTTTATAGACGATCGTGCGGCAGGAAAAAGAGCAACTATAAAATTCTTGACGAGTGAAGCCGGGGCGAGTTGACAGCGCGTGTCCGATGGTGCGGCGGGTCAGAAATAGCTGTCTGTCGAGGTCGTCTCCCTGCAAGTTCGGTGAACTTACGATTACTTGTTCGATTTGAGGTTGATTTTCTCGCGCTTGGGGGCCCAAAACCGACGGTACAATGGGAACTTTGCGCCATCCCAAAAGTGTCAGCCCGCGATCGGCCAGAACTATCTCAACCACCTGCCGCGCTATACTCGCTTGAAATTTATCTTGAGACAGAAACAGCATTCCCACGCCGCAGTTTTCGTGTGCTGGAGGGACAATTCCCTGTTCGGCAAACCAAGTATCCAGCAATTCCCAAGGAATCGCGGTCATCAAACCCGCACCGTCGCCGGAATCTTGGTCGGCGCTGCAACCGCCGCGATGTTCCAGACAAGTTAAAGCTGGCAGCGCTTTTTGAATAATCGAGTGAGTAGCTTCGCCGCTTTGGTTGGCAATAAAGCCCACACCGCAGGCATCTCTTTCTTCCACTAACCAGCTTTGGCCGGCAAATGGAGTTCCTCGCTCAGTCTGATGCACGTTTCTGTTTGGATCGATCGTGTTACCCATGTTGATTGAATGTTATTTCCGTGATTGTGTGGTTGATCTGACATCTTGCACCATTTTCAATAAGCTTTTGATGGGCAGGATGCCCACCCCACAAGAAATTCACTCTTTGTGGAACAGGCATCTTGCCTGTTCTTGAGAATGGTGCAAGATGTGTGGTTGATGCGTTTTTATAGCTCGGAGAGAGAAGGCTGCCGAGCGGTGGGAGCCTAGTAAACTTTAAGACAGCACATTGGAAGCTGATTTGATAAAAATTTACGTCTATGCGGCCTGTAATTAGCACTTAAACCCTGTTTGCAGATTTTAAATTATCTCGCTAGCATCGCCTCGGAGATGTCTCCTAGAATACCCTGCTGTGAAAAAGCAGTGATTATTGGAGAAATTGCCACCCTGCGACTAGATACATCTACGGGATAGCTGCGCTTCACGAGTTTTTTGTGTGGGTTTTTCCTGATTTCGGAAGGGTAGCCTTGCGGACTCAGGTAGATAGTAACTTTAGCGTTATTTTGCTTGCTGCGCTGTTGAGTTGCTTTCGTCAGCGCCCGCAGACACAAAAGCCACCTGCGGGCTCAGTCGGTAGGTGTAATGTAGCAACGCGGTTCACAACTGGTGAAACCTGTCTTATTGTGAAGTCAACTCTCAAGCCGCGAACATCAAGTTTATCAAAAAATTGATAAAATTTCACCCATTACAGTCAGAGTTTGCGTGCAAGTCTTGTTAGCGATCGTCCAGAACCCAGGCTAAGATGCCTAGCCGAAAAAGGTTGACAGTTGTGTATAACGCTAATTTGTATTTTTTTACCGACAAACCTTTATAACTCATCAATGAAGGCTATTTCAATGATTTATGATACATTAGGAGCATCTGGTAGAGCCAGCGCAGCCTTTTTTATCGCGCCCAAAAACGGATACTTGCTTTCTGACAGGAGTCGTGGAGAGGCCAAAATTTTAGACCCTTCGACAAGCTCAGGGCAACGCTCTTTTTCAATCTCCCAGATTCATCTGTGCAGTAAATCTCCAATCGACTGACCCCACAAATTTGACCTTGGTAATTTTGTTTAGCTCAACGGTGGCCGTTCTTACGGATTTGAGTGAGTTGGCATTTGGGACATTTCATTTCTCTTTTTTATAACCTCTACTGCGGCTGGAGAAATCCTGTATCAGCAAGTCGCCTCTTTGAATCAAGAATCTCTCTTCCTTTTGGGCCGAGAGTGTCAAAACTCATCCCATAATGATGCCACGCTTATTAATTAGCTTCTTAAGTTCCTGTTTAATGAACTGCTGTCGTTCAATCAGCGTTCGCGGAGCCATTTTCTACTTAGCCTCAACTGAAGTATCCACAGCTCTTACATAAAATATTAAGTCTGGTTTTTTAAATCGATCTTTCATAATTTGCTCTCCACTATATGTTAAGAAAAATGTAATTAATGAATAGCACGACAGATAGAGCGAAAATAGTATATAGTAACTCTAAAAAGCTTAAGGCTTGACAGAAGCAGTAGGAATACGTAGATATGACTGACATCACAAATCTTTTTCTAGGATATCACATTAACGAGCAAATATACGCAGGAAATCGAACTATAGTTTATCGCGGTCTTCGCTGTTCAGATGGGCAGGCTGTCGCGATTAAACTGCTACGAAATGATTTCCCCAGCTTCAACGAACTGGTTCATTTCCGCAACCAATACGTCATTGCTAAAAACTTAGAACTCCCCGGCACAGTCAAGGCTTACAGCTTGGAGACATACCATAACCACTATGCTATGGTGATGGAAGACTTTGGCGGAATTTCCTTAAGTAGCTACCTTGCTAGTCTAGTATTCGCAAGCAACGAACCCCTAGAAGGCTTGCCCATTAACGAGTTTCTTCCCATGGCGATTCAAATTGCCAGTGCCCTAGACGGACTTTATCGCCACCACGTCATCCACAAAGACATCAAACCCGCCAACATTCTAATTAATCCTATCACTAAACAAGTTAAACTAATTGACTTCAGCATCGCTTCCCTACTGCCGCGCGAAACCCAAGAAATCGAAAATCCTAACGTCCTTGAAGGCACCTTACCTTACATATCTCCCGAACAAACTGGGCGGATGAACAGAGGCATTGACTACCGCACAGATTTCTACTCTCTGGGAGTCACATTTTACGAATTGCTAACAGGAAAGTTGCCCTTTCAATCAAATGACCCAATGGATTTAGTACACTGTCATCTTGCCAAGCAGCCTATCCCAGTCGATCGCATTAATAATAGTGTTCCGTCGATGCTTTCGGCAATAGTCAGCAAACTGATGGCGAAGAATGCTGAAGCTCGCTATCAAAGTGCGATCGGACTTAAGTACGATTTGGAAACTTGTTTGTACCAGTGGCAAAAAACTGGAGAAATCGCCTCTTTTAAACTAGGGCAGCGAGATTTGTGCGATCGTTTCATCATCCCCGAAAAATTATACGGTAGGGAGAGCGAAGTATTCTCCCTGCTAGAAGCCTTCGATCGCGTGAGTGCAGGTAGCACGGAAATGATGCTAGTTGCTGGCTTTTCCGGCATTGGCAAAACCGCTGTTGTCAACGAAGTTCACAAACCGATTGTCCGGCAGCGCGGCTACTTCATCAAAGGCAAATTTGACCAATTTCAGCGCAACCTTCCTTTCATTGCTTTTGTACAAGCTTTTCGAGACTTAATGGGTCAATTACTATCAGAAAGCGACGCTAAAGTTGAGCAGTGGAAAACTCAAATTTTGGTAGCTTTGGGCGAAAATGCTCAAGTAGTGGTTGAGGTGATTCCCGAACTAGAGCGGATTATTGGCGAGCAACCCCCCGCACCAGAACTTTCTGGGAGTGCCGCCCAAAATCGATTTAATCGCTTATTTGCCAACTTCATCTCTGTCTTTACAACCGAAGAACATCCTCTCGTCATCTTTTTAGACGACTTGCAATGGTCTGACTCCGCCTCGTTGAACTTGATTCAACTCCTGACGAGCGATCGCGATCGCCCTTATCTCTTCTTAATAGG
>JARCMA010000042.1 GCA_030248405.1 Microcoleus sp. MP8IB2.171 | reverse complement strand
GAGACTTGGTGCAGACCCAGCTCAAAATCATCGACCCTGAAAAAATCTCAGTTAGGGCTCTTTCGTTGTCTAATTAACCCTAGTCTAGTCGAGAATAAGGAGACAGGACTTATGCAACTATTACCGCTGTTCAAAGGTTGCGATCGCAACCTACAAGCTTAAAATGACGGACAGACGGTGTTTTTTGCTTGAGTCCTAAGATTTCAAAGGCATTAGGAGATTTTAAGGTGACTCATGGATTTGATTACGATTTAGCAATTATCGGCGCTGGCGTGGGCGGACACGGGGCCGCCGTACACGCGGTTAGCTGCGGGCTGAAAGTGGCAATTATCGAAGCCGGCGATATGGGCGGGACTTGCGTCAACCGCGGCTGCATTCCCTCTAAGGCGCTGTTGGCGGCTTCCGGGCGGGTGCGGGATTTGCGGAATGCCCACCACCTCAAGATGCTGGGTATTCAGTTGGGAAGCGTGGATTTCGATCGCGGGGCGATCGCAAATCACGCTAACACAATCGTTAGCAAACTTCGCGGCGACTTAACCAACAGCCTCAAACGTTTAAACGTCGATGTCATCCAAGGTTGGGGCAAAATTGCCGCTGCTCAAAAAATTACCATCGAAACGGATAAAGGCGAGAAAACTATTACCGCCAAGGATATTATTCTCGCTCCCGGTTCGATTCCCTTCGTCCCCCCAGGGATAGAAATTGACGGCAAAACTGTATTTACCAGCGACGATGCTGTCAGATTGGAATCGCTACCGAAGTGGATTGCAATTATTGGCAGCGGTTATATCGGTTTAGAGTTTTCGGATATTTACACAGCATTAGGCTGCGAAATTACGATGATTGAAGCTCTCGATCAATTGATGCCGACTTTTGACCCAGATATTGCTAAATTAGCCGAACGAGTGTTAATTGCACCCCGCGATATTGAAACAAAAGTGGGTTTGTTGGCTAAGAAAATTATTCCCGGTTCCCCGGTAATTATTGAGTTAGCTGATTTCAAAACGAAGGAAGTTGTCGAAATTTTGGAAGTTGACGCTTGTTTGGTGGCAACTGGCAGAGTTCCGGTGAGCAAGAATTTGGGGTTAGAAATTCTTGGTGTGGAAACGATGCGCGGTTATATCCCAGTGAACGATAAGATGCAGGTTTTGGCGGCGGGAGAACCGATCGCGAATTTGTGGGCGATCGGCGATGTTAATGGCAAAATGATGTTAGCGCACGCTGCATCTGCCCAGGGAATTGCCGCCGTTGAAAATATTTGCGGCCGCACTCGCGAAGTTGACTATTTGAGCATTCCAGCGGCGGCTTTTACTCACCCGGAAATTAGCTATGTGGGGATGACTGAACCTGCGGCGAAGGAGTTAGGAAAAACCGAAGGGTTTGAGGTCGCTTCTGTCAAGAGTTATTTTAAGGGAAATTCTAAGGCTATTGCGGAGGGTGAAACCGACGGTATGGCTAAGGTGATTTACCGGAAAGATACTGGGGAATTGTTGGGAGTTCACATTTTTGGTTTGCACGCTTCGGATTTGATTCAGGAGGCGGCAAATGCGATCGCCCAGCGCGATTCTGTGAACTCTTTAGCATTCCGAGTTCACACGCACCCGACGCTTTCGGAAGTGCTGGATGAGGCTTTCAAACGGGCGGCCGGGGCTGCGGGCGGTCATTAATTTGGGAGGTGGCTTCCGAAGGCTGTCAATTCAAGTCTCAATGCTTGATTAATTTCGTTTTTAGTCGAGTCTCGATCCCCCTAAATCCCCCTTAAGAAGGGGGACTTTGAAATCCATTTTTCTCCCTTTCAAGAGGGGCTTTGAATGCTCTTGTCCCCCCCTTCTTAAGGGGGGCTAGGGGGGATCGAGGGGTTTATTAGAGCGACAGGAGACTGATAGTTTGATATCACCCAACAGAGCATAGTTCTCGTTTGTCATTGCGAACGAAGTGAAGCAATCGCCGAGTATATGCTGCGATTGCTTCACTCCGTTCGCAATGACGGATGGATGAAGTGCGATCATGATATGAGGTGTTTTTTGAGCTGAATGTGCGATCGCCCCTTTTTGATAATTGTGTTTAAATGGAACTGAATCAGCGAAAAGAACTATTTAGCAAAGCTTACGTGCGGGCTGTGGCAGCAGTGGCTGGCGTGAGAGTTGATCAACCAGAGTCAGATGATAACAGCATTGACTTGCACCTCACAGCAGTAGGTATTCAGGGGCCTGCCAACTGTCCAGAACTTAACTTACAGTTAAAATGTACATCAAGGGCTCTACTCAATGCCGACTATATCCGATATCCTCTGAGTCTCAAAAACTACAACGATTTGAGAATTGACTCCTTTGTTCCTCGCCTTTTAGTTGTGGTTTTAGTCCCCGAAAATATAGGAGACTGGATACAACAATCTGAACAGGAAATGTGTACGAGGTATTGTGCCTACTGGGTATCGCTGCTGGGGATGCCTGCAACTCAAAACACGACCAATATAACCGTTGAGTTGCCCCGCAGTAATCTGTTTACCGTAGAAGCTCTCGAATCCATGATGCAGCGCATTAGCCAACGAGGTTTACCATGAAAGTAACTGTGCGAGACAACAAAATTCTCAAGACTATAGATCCACAAGTTCTGGGAGAATACTTGCAGACAAACGGCTGGCATAATGAAGGCTTGTTTTATGGAAGAGCCTGGATTTGGCACAAGAATAGTGACCAAGGCGAATCATTTGAAATTAAGCAGCCTGTCACCCATAATTTTGATGATTATGGTGTAGTGATGGGTGACACGATCAAGGAACTAGAACGCTTAGAAAAGCGTTCTCAATTAGAGATTTTAAGCGATTTAATTACTTGTTTAGAAAATACTGAAATTCAAGGATTTATTGTCAAAGTTGAGCGGGAAGCAGGGGATAAAATTGGTAAAGTTGCGATGATGGGATTTGTGGTGGGTAAGTTGCAGAAAATCTCTCTCGAATTGCAAGACAATGATTTGATTTTGGCGCTGAAAGCTTATCAGGAAAGAATTCCGGTGACTTGCGGCGGCGATTTTGTCAAAGAAAGTGGATATTTTGTTGGGAAAAATCTGCGGGAGTTTGCTTTGATGGCAGAGGAAGAAGGGAAAGTGGTAATTTGAAGGGCTTGCTATAATTACAAATTACCACATTTTTCCTTGTAGTTCATTCCTGTTCTATAGCTTTTAATGCTGCTAAATATCGCTCTTGAATATCTTTGCGATCTAATTCATCAAAATTTGCCTGCTGGCTGGCGCGCTCGGTCAAATCTGCGTGTCGCTTGAGTGCTTTTCTGTGTGTGGTTCGATCGGTGAAACGAGCGACAACTGCGATCGCCTCTAGCAAGCGCATGGTGACAGCTACATTCGATTTTCCATTCTGTCGAATTTGGTTAAAGGCTGCATCGATCACATCTACAAAGGCGATGGGTTCAGCAATTATCCGAAGCTGGTTGCTGTCGTCGTAGCGGTAGGGAGAGGGAATCTCTCTTCGGGTTAAACGACAAAGGGCTGCACTAAGTTGGTCAATACAGCGGATAGCCGTAAACGGATCGTTGATTCCTGGGGAAAGAGCGCGTACTGCAATCTCAACGAGTTGGTCGATCGAAAACTCCACATCCTGCTTCTCTGTTCGCTGTGAGCCAATCAGAAAGGCATCGTTAATCTTGGATGTAAGTTGCTCGTTTACCTCTTTTCCCGGAAAGACTTGTACGAGTTCGCTTCCTTCGACAGTAAAGCGACCGGGGCGTTGTAGAATTTGTAGCAACAGGTTATGCTCCGTCGCAACTTGCATTAGTTCCTGATTATTAATGGCTTGAACGTAACCGCCATTAATTGCTAGAATTGGACGGGCATCTCGATCGAAATTAGCTGGAATGTCAGTGGCAATATCCGATTGGTTGTCTTGCTGCTTGTTCTTGGATTTACTGGTTCCGATAGTTTCTGGAAACAGTCGATCGATCGCATCATCCAGTTCGTCACCAACTACTGTAATCACGTTATCTACCTGAATCGATGAGGCAGAATGATGAATGAAGTAAATCAATACGCCAATGCTGGCGATCGCCAAACCGAGGCCGCAAGTTACCGCCAGGTGGGGGACAAACTCATTTTTTTCTGACCCATTGATCGTTCGCAGCACCATCAAGCTATACACAAATGTAGAAATGAAAGTTCCCAGGACAATTTGGTTTCCCCTGTCTTGCATGAAGTTACGCAGCAAGCGAGGGCCAAACTGGGAAGATGCAAGCTGAAGGGCAACGATCGTAATTGAAAAAGCAGTGGTTGCAACGCTCATCATTGAACTGGCGATCGCAGAAAGAATTGCGCGCGAGCCGTTCGGCCCGAGAGTATAGGCCCAACCCAATTCTCCAATCAACTGGGTTTTTTGATTTTGGTCAATCCAGATGGTGACAAACGAAAGTGCGATCGCCAAAAAAACCATCACGGTTGGCACAAACCAGAAAGTAGAATTTAAGGAATCCCAAAAATTGCTGAACTTTGTATTTTTCACCGATCGTTCCCCTCAGTATTTTTATTGTTGGAAATTACTTTGCCATTCTCAGATTTAGTGCGTTGAGACTCGATTGCGGCAAGTTGTCTGAGGGCGTAGCTGATACTACGCGATTTGGGAACTTCAGCTTGTCCGGCGGGCCAGCCTTCTCGCTGACGCTTGCGATCGCCATCTGTGTCTTCTGTCTGATCGTGGAACAAAATATGCTGAGTCGGGAAGGGCAGATCGATCCCATTTGCTACTAGCTTGTTTTTAATGTTAGTTAATACCCGGTCTTGAAAATCTAATAATTCGGCACGGCGAGGCGGCTGCACCCACCAGCGCGCCCGAATGTTAACACTGCTACCAGCTAATTCTACGACGATCGCATCGGGAGCCGGATTTTTTAGCACTCCATCGACTTCATCAATTGCCTCTAAAATTAATTGTCTGGCAGTATCGATATCATCGCCATAGCCAATGCCGATGTCATACTGCAAACGGCGATTTTCAAAGGCTGTGTTCACGATGACTGAGTTAGTAAATAGCTCCGAGTTGGGAATTACAATGCGCCTACCATCATAGGTTTTGATGATCGTCGCCCGCGTTTGAATATTTTCTACAGTTCCTTCAAAGTTTTTGAATACAATTTGGTCATCAATGTGGAAGGGTTCAGTG
>JARCMA010000368.1 GCA_030248405.1 Microcoleus sp. MP8IB2.171 | reverse complement strand
GGTGTAGAGAACAATGCTATCACCGGGGCCCAGATCGATCGAGGTGCTATCGATGAAATCCGCGATCTCGTCATCCAGCGCAATGGGCATTCCTAAATCGATCGTGTCAATCCGTTCCACCAGCCCTCCGGCGCGGACGATTAGGACTTCTTCATGCTGTCCGCTGATCCTGACTTTGCCATTGGCGTAGTTGAGAATCGCCAAGGTCAGATTTTTATCAACGTTCATCCGCTGCACGTTCTTGTAAAGGGTGCGATTCAGGGTATCGAGAAAGCAAACCGGATCGAGATCTCCCATTTCTTGCAGCGTCCGCACGGCGGTTTGGGCCATCACCATCAAGATGCCACTTTCTAACCCATGACCCGTTACATCCCCGATGCCTAATGTCACCACGCCATCGGCATAGAGCACGTCGTAGTAATCTCCGCCAACTTCATCGGCGGGTTCCATATAGCCGACGATATCTAACCCGGCGATCGCTTCTAGTTCTGCGGGTGTTGGTAAAATCATTTGCTGGAGTTGTTTGGTGACTTCTAACTCCGCACTCATGCGAACATTATCGACTTTGAGCCGATCGTTCAGTATTGTAATTGCTTGGTTAGCTTGGGCGAGTTGGGCGGTACGCTCTTTAACTTGTTCTTCTAGGGTGTGATTGTATTCGGCGATTAATTTCTCTGCTTGTTTGCGTTCAGTGATATCTTGAAAGGCAGCGATCGCATAGACAAGCTTGCCTGTTTTATCAAAAATTGGTGTACTGGAAACTTCCAGGGAGATTATCCGATCGGGTTTGTGAAGTTCCAAATCATCAGCCTTAGCAGATTCACCACATAGCGATCGGGCGATCGGCAGTTGGTCAGCAGGGTACAATTGATTGGTTCCAACACGATAAACTTGATACGCCTCTGACAATTGCTCAGTTTCGGCTTCTGGCCAAGTATTTATGCCCAGCAACTCCTGTGATACTTGATTGGCATAGTAAATTTGTCCATTTGGTTCGTGAACAGATACACCTACGGGCATCGCATCTAAAAATTGAGTTAGTCGGCTTTGATTTTCCTTGACCTCTGCGTAGAGTTTGGCATTGGTAATGGAGATAGCGGCTTGCCCTGATAAGATTTTTAATACTTCCAATCGGTCAGGAGTAAAAGCACCTACGGTTAGGTTATTCTCTAGATAAAGGATACCAATGAGTTGACTTTGATTAAGGATGGGTGCACATAAAATGGACTTGGGTTGATTATTCCTGATATAGGAATCGGTGGTAAATCTTCCCTCGTGAGTAGCATCATTTAAAACCACATCTGACTTGGTTCGTTCAACATAATTGATAATCCCCATTGGGAGATTTTGAGGAATATCAATACTCATAAATTGCAGCAGTTGTACCTCCTCGCCATTTACTTCTCCAGCGGCTTCAACCCTCAAATTACCGCTGTTTGACAAAATGAGAAAGCCTTTTTGCGCCCCAGCATTCTCAATCACCAGTTTCATCAATTTGGCAAGTAACTTATCGAGTACAATTTCACCAGAAATAGCTTGCGTCGCTTTCATTACTGTGGCTAAATCCATTACTGCCGAATTACTGCCAATTGAGGTAGTGGTAGTAGTGAACAGAGTTTCTTTAATAAAAGTTTTTTCTGATGTTTGAGCAATTAAGTGGGAATATTGATTCTCCAAATCCTCCACTTTACGTATAGCCCCCCAGCACTGATAGCCATAGTAGGCTTTACTCATGTGAGGTTTTGCATACTTATCCTGACCTTTGCCTAGCCAAAACTTTGCCGCCAGTTCATTTGCCAAGGCTTCATTCTGAATAAACTTATGATCTATAGCTGATTCAATGGCACGATTATATAAATCTATAGCTTCCATATCGTTGCCATCGATCCGAGCTACTTCAGCCGCAATCAATAAGTATTTATGGAGAAAATTTTCCGAGCCAGTAGTAGCCCAGGCTTTCATTTTTATCTGATTTTCATCTAAGAGTTTTTTATATTTTTCGTGGTCTTCATCGCTTACTCGATCGATGAGGGTAGCGATAACCAGTGAATAGTAAAAATAATATTCAGTGATTTCTACCCATTGTTCTGATACATATTTACTAGCTTCATCGATCAAAGCATAGGCATCAGTATAATTGCCCAGTAAATATAGGCTTTGGATCTTATATATGTAGTAATTTGCTATTGGGGCTTTGTTCTCAAATGCAGTTGTTTCTTGAACAAATATGGCTTCATCAAAGCTGTCATCACTGAAACTATATTTATTTTTAGTCAATCCTTGTAAAGTTAAAGCCATTCGTTGCGGAGCAATTAGAAATGCTGCATTTTCGTAATTAGCTTTTTTCACAGTTCCGACATATTTTCCCACTTCTTCATTGAGTTGAGCGAGGGGAGTACCCATGAGTGTCATCGCCCGAATCCGTGCGTGTGCCGACCAGCTAATGAAAAAATAATCTCCAGCATCCATCGCATATTGAAATCCAAGTTTAGCATACTGAGCATCGATTTTAAAGTGTTTTTTCCAGCTATTAATGAGGCAAAAATGAAAGTAGCAAGAACCTTTGATTGGAATATTATTAAATTTGTCGCTGACTTCTACACCTAATTTTGCTAGTTCGTAAGCTAAGTCGATATTGCCCGTATCGATTATTGTAGAAAGTCCACAAACACTATAGCCAAATGCAGATAGAGGACAATTTCCTTGTGTTACGGATAAATGTAGGTTTTTAGCACCTAACCATAAATATAAATTTATATTCAGGAAATAGGATGAAGGTGCTAAGTTTCCTAAGTGTTTAAAAACAGCAATGCTAACTTCATCCGTCATATCGGGTAAATCAATCAAATCTGCTATCTGGCGTTCGCCTATTATTTCAAAGGCTTGCGATCGCATTTTCTTAGCTGAATTTAATAATCCTTCGGTATCTGTTTCGTTTGGTACATCCATCCCTAAATCTCTGAGGCTTTTAATGATGACATTAATTACATCTTGATGCCTACCCAAACTGAGATATAATAATTCCATTTCAGCACAAACATTGGCTCTTTCAATATTAGTTTTTGCATGAGAAAGTGTAATTGAAAATAATTGCTCTGCCACTTCAATATTGCCTGTGAGAAACTGGCAAATGGCACACTCCAGATGTAGCTCGAAGGATAGCTGATATTTAGTAGCCCAACTGTCCTCTGCCAGCAGGTTTTTCCCGGCAATCGCATAGTTGATAGCTGACTCAAAAGCATTGGAAAGCTTGGCTTTATTTGCTGCAATCAGATTGAGTTTAGCTAGCTCATACTTCTCATCCTCAATGGTAAATAATTCTGCCCCGATATTCAGGTGGTTGATAATATCAAAAATATTTTCTTCTAAATGCTCTGGTGAAGTATTTTTCAACAGTAGTTGACCAACTTTCAGATGAACTTCTTTCTTTTGGTCTTCTGGAATTAGAGCATAAGCCGCTTGCTGCACTCGGTCATGGAGAAACTTATAGCTAACAGCTAAGTCTTCAACATTGCCTAAAATTTGAGGCATCATGTAAGCATCACTTAAGGGCAGAATAAAGCCTGCCTGAAGTGCCGCCCACAGGTTATCTGATGTAACACTCAAAGATTTTTCATTGACCACACACAGAACATCTAAATCAAATCGGTTGCCAATACAAGCAGCTAGTTTTAAGACATTCTGTGTATTTTCCCCAAGTTTTTGAATATTGCCGACCATTAATTCAACGACATTATCAGTGATTCCCAGGTTTTGAATTTGTTCAATATGCCATTGCCAGCAACCAACACTTAAGTCAAAGGTTAGCAGATTTTCTGAGTAGAGCGATTTGAGAATTTGAGTTAGGAAGAACGGATTACCATTGGTTTTACCCAGGACTAATTCTGCTAAAGGTTGTGCGCGTTTAGTGTTACAGCTAAGAGTATCAATAAGTAATTGATTAATATCACTAATAGCTAAAGGTTGGAGAGTGATAGTATTTATTGTAGTATTAGCTTCTTGAATTTCATCTAGGGTCATCATTAAGGGATGAGCCGGACTAACTTCGTTATCTCGATATGCCCCAATTAGCAATAGATATTGGCTATCAGGATCGGTCACAAGTAATTGAATTAATTTTAGCGAAGCCGAGTCTGCCCACTGTAAATCATCAAGGAATAGCACTAGGGGATGGTCTTTATTCGTGAAAACTCGAATGAAATTTTGAAAAACAAAATTAAACCGATTTTGTGATTCTGCTGGTCCCAACTGTGGCAGAGCTGGCTGTTTACCAATAATTAATTCAACTTCGGGAATGACATCAACAATCACCTGACCATTACGACCGAGAGCAGCTAATATTTTTTCTTTCCAAGTTTGAATTTTTTGTTCGCTTTCTGTGAGTAGCTGCCGGACTAATTCTTGGAATGCTTGAATTAGGGAAACATAGGGAATATTGCGTTTAAACTGGTCAAACTTCCCATCGATAAAATATCCTCGCTGCTGTACAATTGGTTTATGAATTTCATTCACTAATACAGACTTGCCAATCCCTGAATAACCCGCAACAAGCATCATCTCAGTTGTACCAGAACAAACCCTCCCAAAGGTATGTAACAGAGTAGTTACTTCTGTTTCCCGACCATACAGTTTCTGAGAAATCTGCAACTGGTTCGATAAATCTTGTTGACCAGGAATAAAATCGCTAATCTGACCTGATGTCTCTAGCTGAGTTAAACATCTTTCCAGATCTACTTTAAGTCCAAAAGCACTTTGATATCTTTCTTCAGCCATCTTTGCCATTAATTTCATCACGATGTCAGACAGGACTTTTGGAATCTTTTTGTTGAGCTGATGGGGAGGCACTGGTTGTTTGGCAATATGGCAGTGAACCAACTCCATTACATCTGAAGATTGATAGGGTAGCTGGTTGGTCAGCATCTCATAAAAAGTGACACCTAATGAATAAAAATCGGTGCGATAATCAATTGACCGATTCATGCGACCCGTTTGCTCTGGTGACATATAGACAAGGGTTCCTTCGAGCAAGTTGGGATTTTTGATGGTCTGATTCTCTCTAGATAGTAGTGATGCAATACTAAAATCAGTAATTTTAACTTGTCTTGTTTCGGGATTAATAATTATATTTTGTGGTTTAATATCTTTATGTATAATATTACATTGATGGAGTTGACCAATGGCTTCTACGAGTTTAGTTGCTATCCGCAAAAAATCTAATACTTCAATTTTTTTAGAATCCATAAATTGGTGTAATGACTGACCACCAATATCTTCTAAAACCAAAAAAATACTATTATGATAATTTTCGATATTGTATAATTTAATAACCCCAGGTAAATTTAAATTTTTAGTGACTTCATATTGATGTTTAAATTTCGCTATGTCCATTGGAGTCGGGTACTCCTTGGACAGAATCTTTAAAATAACAAGCTGTTTATCCAGATCTCTTTGACATCGGTAAACGATGGTATCGACATTACTGTAAAGTTCTTCAATAAGTTGGTAGCCTGGGATTACTAGCATAGTTTTTTCTCCATTGAATAGTTATTACCAAGTAAATTTAGATATTTAGTAGTCGTAGGATGCGTCGCCATTCTTTAATCCCTAAAAAAATCGACAATCTCATAGCGACGCACCTGGCAAACACGGTATGGAAACAAATAACACTTCTTTTTTTATAGCATTAGTTTTTTAAACTGATATCATATCATGTCAAGCGCGATCGCCCATGATGAAGATCCTTTGTACAAATAGTTTTAGGTTTTTCTATTAATGGCGATCGACCGGACATGAGAAAAGTCCTGAAATTGTTAGGCAACTGAGCAAAGTTTACACAAGCAAGCGGGTTTCTGCTGTCGCGGTTGAGGCATTGTACAAACTGCCGGTGCTTCAAAATAGGGGGGATCGATCGGCTCTTTAAATTCTTCGTAATAAAAATAATCGGCTAATGCCAGACTTGTGCCTGCCCCAATCTCGGATGCCGACTCCATAAACGTCACAGGCCGACTGTGAGTGCCATCCGATCCAGGGAAGGGGCTATACCAAGTCCACAAATATCGACCTTCAGTAAAAGGCGTGTCCGGGTTGGGATCGTTCGGTAAGGGCGGACTAAAAGGATGCAGCAATGCCACGCAAGACCATGACGAGGGTAGCGTTGGGGGTTGGCTACCGGGAGGGCAGGGTTGAAATTCCGGGAAGATGATCTCTGGGATGGAGTTAACCGCAGTCCATTCAAGGTTGGGTGCTGTCATTGATACGAGTTTCCTTAATACGGCTTATGCTGATGTCAGGTGTAGAAGCGCCAAGAAGGGGGAGATATCACGATCGAGCTAACTGCTCTCATGGTTGAGGTCTCTTGATGAACCATCGTACAATAAAGGTTTGGGAGTTGCGATCGGCTTGCCAGTATTAAGTTTTGTGTTATTTTTAAATTAAGGCGCACCAAATGTGAGTCAACTTCAGCTTGCAGACAATTCGCAGTTTTTCGGAGGTAACATCGGGTGAGAGAAATGAAAAACTTGAATCTACCAACCCTAAAAGTAGACAACAACCTTGACAGCCATCTTGACTCACCTTTTATCGAAAAAAATGGCTTGCTGGAACTCAACCCCAAATTTATTAATCCCGAATTTTTGACAACCTGGACATTTGAGACAAAGCTGTACGGAGAATTAGTATCAATAGACCACTTTGTCATCACATTTCCCAGCCGCACTCAACTCGAAGACTACGCCGAATCTTTTCGCCCCTTCGGCGCCAAAACAGTCGAAGGCCCCGACTTGTTCCCGATTAACTTTTGTTCGGAAAACATCAATATTCCCTCCGATTTGTGGCTGCATTTAATGACCTTATTAATGCCAGCCGGCGGCTTAGTAGTATTGGATGCGCCCCACGCCGCGGGCGACCAAACAAACCGCTTCCAACAAGAAAGAGGATTAGCAGCAATTCACCACGTCGCGATTCGAGTCGAAAACGTGCAGAATGCTGCTACAATATGGCAAAATAAAAACTTTCAACCCCTGTCAGATAAACCCCTAGACTCCGGCTCATTAACCCAGTGGTTTCTGCAAAACCCCGCCGGACAAATCATCGAATTAATCGAACGCCACCCAGGCAATAACGCCACTTTCGACTGCAAAAACATAGCAGGTTTGCGCTTGAGTGAATACGAAACAATGACTACTGACTAATGACTACTGACTAATTACCAATTACCAATTACCAAACAGCTTATGATAGCAGTAAAAGTTCCCAAAGTCACTTTTCAACCCCCAACATTCAACTCATTTGAAGAAGAACGCCGCCACCGCAAACAGCGTTTAGCCGCCGCACTCCGATTATTTGCCCGCTTCGGATTCAGCGAAGGAATTGCCGGACACATCACAGTCCGCGACCCCGAACACCTCGATCATTTCTGGGTCAATTCCTTTGGAATGCACTTTAGTTTAATTCGAGTCAGCGACCTAATTTTAGTCAACCACAAAGGCGAAGTTGTTGAAGGAAATAAACCTGTAAATGAAGCAGCATTTGCCATTCATTCGCAAGTGCACAGCGCCCGCCCCGACGTAATTGCAGCAGCCCACGCCCATTCTCCCTACGGCAAAAGTTGGTCGAGTTTGGGCCGCCTACTTGACCCGCTGACGCAAGATGCTTGTTCTTTTTATGAAAACCATGCCTTATTTGACGATTACACCGGAGTTGTTTTGGAAATCGAAGAAGCTAAACGCATCGCCAAAACTTTAGGTGACAAAAAAGCGATTATCTTACAAAATCACGGACTGTTAACAGTAGGTCAAACAGTAGATGAAGCAGCTTGGTGGTTTATTTCAATGGAACGTTCTTGTCAAGCGCAGTTAATGGCCCAAGCAGCGGGAACACCCATTCTCATCAAGCCGGAATGTGCGCGTTTGACACAGCAGCAAGTAGGGTCTCACCGCATGGGATGGTTTAGCTTTCAACCGCTTTATGACATGATTGTGCACCGGGAACCTGACTTGTTAGATTAACACATGATATCCGTAGGGAAACGTCACTGCCGTGTCCTTGTGCCGGAGATAATTAAAAAATTACGCTGACACCGATTCCAGCCAAGCAATCAAATCCTGTTGACTGGTAAAATCTAGCAAAATTTCACCTAAATCATCCAATTGTTCGGGAGATAACTGCTGGATGCGAGTTTGAATTTCCGGCGAAATCTCACCAGTACGTCGCGCGATTTGACGCAAAATTAATGCTATTTGCCCCTCAATCCGACCTTCTTTGACACCTTTAATCACAGCACCGCGTTGGTCTTCAAAGAACATTTCCCGCTTTTCTAAAGCTCCTAATTCC
>JARCMA010000367.1 GCA_030248405.1 Microcoleus sp. MP8IB2.171 | reverse complement strand
GGGGAACCTAAATGAGCATCCAGCAATTCTATATTTTTGACATTAGCTTTCCAAGCAACATCCAACAAATCTCCGGCCACCGGTACTGTACCAGCAACTGTATCAAATACGATATTAGCTGCCATTTTTACTAAAGTCTCTTGAGGCACTCCCATTTGAGCGGATTTGAAGACAACATATCCTGCAAAAATTGAACTGATCACATCACCTCCGCCCGGTATCAATCCCAATATCGGATCGAGTCCGATGCGGTATTTTGTGCCGGGAATCGGAATTGCATTGTCCAGTAAATGGCTGATCCGGCGGAGTCGGCGCAAGGATGTAATATGAGATGGGCTGGGAGTGTTTGGGGAGGAATTTTGTATAGGAGAACGTGACATTTAATTGCTCTCGATTGCGATATTACTGCTAGTTTATGATATTTATTAAAGCATATTCTAGTTTTGTCTCTATGTCTCAAGCAAGATTTTTATTCAGTTGACAGTTGATCGGCTTTGGTTTGTTTTTGAATGCACAGAAACCCGGTTTCTGTTCAAAACCGGGTTTCTTGCTTCTAGCTGGGGGCTTTTAATTTAGCCTTTTATTTGTTGCCTTCTGTGAAGTCGGCGTCAATCACGTCGTCGCCGCCGCCAGTGGGGCCGCCGTCTCCATAGCCACCAGGGCCACCAGGGCCGCCAGGGCCATCAGTCGGGCCGCCTGCTTGCTGGTACAGGTTGCTGCTGACAGCGTAGAATGCTTGCTGCAACTCTGTTGTTAGGGTTTTGATTCGATCGTCATCTTCACTGCCGATCGCCTCCCGCAAGTCTTTGATCAAGCCTTCAACCTTAGTCTTGTCATCAGCAGGAACTTTATCGCCCAATTCTGCCAACTGCTTCTCAATTTGATAAGCTAAGGAGTCTGCTTGGTTTTTGCGATCGATCTTTTCGCGACGTTCCTTGTCAGCAGTCGCATTCGATTCGGCTTCTCTCACCATGCGCTCAACTTCATTGCTGGGCAAAGTAGAAGCACCAGTAATGCTAATCGATTGCTCCTTGCCAGTACCTTTATCCTTAGCAGCTACATTCAAAATACCGTTAGCATCGATATCGAAAGTAACTTCAATTTGAGGTACGCCACGGGGGGCAGGTGGAACTCCATCTAAGCGGAAGGTTCCCAAATCCTTGTTATCATTCGCCAGTTCTCGTTCGCCTTGCAAAACGTGAATTTCCACGTTTGTTTGGCCATCTACAGCAGTCGAGAAAGTTTCCGACTTCTTAGTAGGAATAGTGGTATTGCGGGGAATGATTTTGGTCATCACGCCGCCCAAGGTTTCGACGCCAAGAGACAGCGGGGTAACGTCGAGCAACAAGATGTCTTTGACTTCGCCGGAGAGTACGCCGGCTTGAATTGCTGCACCGACTGCGACCACTTCGTCCGGGTTTACCGTTTGGTTGGGATCTTTGCCGAGGATTTTTTTGACCAGTTCTTGCACCGCAGGAATGCGCGTAGAACCCCCAACTAAGACGACTTCATTAATTGCAGATTTGTCTAATTTGGCGTCGCGGATCGCATTTTCTACGGGGATGCGAGAGCGATCGATCAAATCCGAGCACAGTTCTTCAAACTTGCCCCGCGTCAAAGTCGTGTCCAAGTGTTTTGGCCCGTCTTGAGTCGCGGTAATAAACGGCAAGTTGATTTCTGCTTGAGTAACGCTCGAAAGTTCAATCTTGGCTTTTTCGGCCGCTTCCGTCAGGCGTTGCAGTGCTTGCTTGTCTTTGCGGAGGTCAATTCCTTCGGCTCTTTGGAATTCATTAGCGATGAAATCGACGATTTTTTTGTCGAAGTCGTCACCGCCGAGGTGAGTGTCTCCAGAAGTTGCTAGCACTTCAAATACGCCATCGCCGACTTCGAGAATCGATACGTCGAAAGTACCGCCGCCCAAGTCAAATACGAGGATGGTTTCGTTGCTCTTTTTATCTAATCCGTAGGCTAAAGCGGCTGCTGTAGGTTCGTTAATAATCCGCAGAACTTCAATACCGGCAATTTTTCCAGCGTCTTTAGTAGCTTGGCGCTGGGAGTCGTTGAAGTACGCGGGGACTGTAATTACCGCTTGGGTAACAGTTTCGCCGAGGTATTTGCTGGCATCTTCTACGAGTTTACGCAACACTTGCGCGGAAATTTCTTCGGGAGCAAATTGTTTGCCGCGGGCTGGACAGTCGAGTTTGAGGCTGTTGCCGACTTTCAGGACTTTGTAGGAAACTTCAGTGGTTTCGTGGGTTACTTCGTCAACCCGACGCCCGATAAACCGTTTTACTGAGTAAAAGGTGTTTTCGGCGTTCATCACGGCTTGACGCTTGGCGATTTGTCCGACAAGCTGATCGCCATTTTTAGCATAGGCTACTACGGAAGGTGTGGTGCGACCCCCTTCGGCGTTGGCTATGACGGTGGGTTTGCCGCCTTCCATAACTGCGACGCAGGAGTTTGTCGTACCTAAGTCAATTCCAACTACTTTTCCCATAGGGGTGTTCCGGCTCCAATCTCTACAAAATTTTGGTTTTCTATCTGTGTGATAGTCTGGTTATTCAGGACTGCGATTCTACCTCGCGGTTTACGGGTAGTCAGTTCTGCTTTAATACAGTCTTCGATAGGGTGCTTATCTCTATACTGCGGGCGGTAGACCTTGCGATGAAGGGGTATTTACCGAACCTGTTGGGGGACGGTTGCATCCGTGAGGCTTGCACCGCTACAGTTGTTGACTGCTTTTCTTTACTCTTCCCAATGTACGGTGTGCGATCGATTCGGGTATTGTGGCAAACCGTATACGTTGTGTTGTATTTGCCGTCTTTGTTGTATAAATTTTGTTTGGTTGGTAGAGGCGATCGGTTTTTTGGCTTCAAATCAGGTTTAATATCAATTCTGAAAAGGGACACGGCAATGCCCTGTCCCTACCAGTTTACTTCCAGGCTGTGCCTGGGAAGGAATATATTATTGAGGGAGAGCCTCAAGTCCGCCTCCTGGGAATCTCGGAAAATTCAAGAATTTTCCAGCTTTTCATTGCTATTTTTTACCGATCAGCAGAGCTGCAGGAAAGTAACTCAGAGCTTCACCAATGGCCAGCGTACCGTTACTTTCTACCGCCTGATTTGTAATTGCATCTTTCCAAACCGACGGCATTTGCTCGGATAATTTCAAATTAGTATCTTTCCAGACTTGTTTGCCGATCGGCATTTCTTCCGGTTTGACAATTCCCGTCAAAAACCGGGGAGCAATGACAATAACTGTAGTCTCTCCAAAGCTTCTGGCAAAGGCAACAACATTATCTTTAAACGTGCCAACTGCTTGCAGGGGCAGATAATCGCCTGATTGAAAAACTTGCAAGTATTTTTTTCTCGCTTCTAGCGCTCTTGCCGTCAAAAATAACTTAATTCTCGCGTCTTCTCGCGTCGCAATCAAATCTTCAACCAGTTGCAAAATATCCGTCTGAGCTTGCTCTTTAATTTCCCGCAAAACCTCGATTCTGCGGTCAAAATCAACGGGACGGCGGTTATCCGGATCGACGTGGCTTAAATCCCAGAATTCCGTCCCTTGATAAATGTCGGGAACCCCTGGCGCCGTAATTTTTAGCAGCGTTTGAGATAAAGAATTGAAAATTCCGTAATGAGCTACTTTTTTCCAGAAAGGTTTAAATTTGTTGAGAAACTGATTTTGTTCCGAAGGTTCGAGAACGCTATCGACAAAGGTCATAAAACCAGCTTCGTAGTCGTTATCCGGTCTCAGCCAAGCCGTATAAACTTTGGCTTCGCGGACAGCTTTAATCACATAATCTTTCAGGCGATCGACATAATCAGTGTTTTCAATTCCCTCAAATGGCAAACTGCCGAGCAGAGTTTGGTACAGGAAGTATTCGTCATTAGTATCTGGAACCATTCGATTCACAAAGTTGACTTTCTTAGAAGAGTTTACCTCTCTCCAAGACCTGACTTGCTGTTCCCATTCATCGGGAATTTCTGACAAAACGTTTATTCTGGCTCGCACATCTTCGCCGCGTTTGGTATCGTGGGTAGCTGTCGCATTCATTTTGTGTGGCCAAGCAGCTTGCTGCTTTTGGTTAAACTCGTGAAAATCTACCAGCGACACGCCGAACTGACTGGGGTTTCCTCCCACTTCGTTGAGGGATAAAAGCCGGTAGTAGACGTATAAAAGCGTGTCTTCAATGCCTTTTGCCATCAAAGGCCCTGTCAACTGCTGGAGTTTCATTACAAAGTGCCGGCGCTGCTCTTTTTGTTCGGCTGTTAGGGTTTCTTCTTCTTCCAGCAACAGCACCGTTTCGATAAATTTAAGTTCTTTGAGGAGTCGCGGTACTTGTTCTTTGGCGTGGGCGATCGCATATTTTACGTAAGTGCGATCGGACTCTCTCAAACCATCTTGATTGATGTAAGTTCGGTAGACTGGAAAAATTGTCAAAATCGCCGCCAATGCTTTTTCCAAACCTGGACGAGTAAAGTCGTTTCCCTGTCTGGATTGACCCGATATATTCTTCAAAAGTTGAGCTAGATTGTCTACATCTCCCGCCAAGTTTTTCTCAACAATCAGCCCTTTTTTATCTAAAAATAACTGTTCGTAGGGAACGGTCAAGCGAGTAAATCTCTGATATATTTCGCTAAATTGCTGCTCGCGATCGCACCGACAAAAAACGCCGTTTACGTAATTCAAAAAGTCGTAGCCGCTAGTTCCCTCAATCGGCCAATATGACGGCAAATCTTCTTCGTGTTCCAGAATCTTTTCAACAGTGATGTAAGTATCTCCGGTTTTCTCTCGGAGGCGTTTCAAATATTCTGTGGGGTCGTACAGTCCGTCGATGTGGTCGATTCTCAATCCGGTAAACTTTCCCTCATCAACCATGTCGAATATCAGAGCATGGTTTTTGTGAAAAACTTTAATCTCTTCAACTTTGACCGAAATAAGTTCGTTGACTGTAAAAAACCTTCGGTAGTTAATTTCTTCTGCCCCCACTTTCCAGAAAGCCAGACGGTAAAACTGCTCGGAAAGCAATTCGTCTAGCAGATTAAAGCTTTCGGAATTTCCCTTTTGTCCGTTAAAAAAATTGATGTTTTCATCGATGAATTCCTGTACAAGGGGATTTTGATTGTAGAGTTCCCACAGCAGTCCTTTGACAAAAGCTATCTGATCGTATCTGGTTTTACCTTTAGTTTCTGAAGGTGTATTTTTAATCAAATAAAGAATTCCCAAAAACTTGATAAAATCTGGATGGCGTCTGCCTAATTCCCTGGCTAAATGCCCCAAATTATGACTGATAAATTTAGCATACGATTCAATTCTTACTGGCAATTTTAAGCTATAATAATTGATGGTCAGCCCAATTTCGCTGTATTTGAGTTGAATCTCGCCATTTTCCAGACACTCTCCATAAAAATTGCCCAGCAGTGGAGCCAGCACTCGACCTCTGAGATGTTCGTAAGCATGATTCCATTCAATATCGAAGTAATCGAAATAGTCGGAATCTGGCCCGTGTTCCAATACGTCTAACAGCAGCAAATTTTGAGTATCGTAAGCCATGTGATTCGGGACAATATCTTGCAGCCATCCCATGTTCCGTTTCTTGATTTCGTATGTGAGGGATTCAAAATTTTCTGATGTTCCCAAATCGGGATTGAGCTGATTTGAGTCAACGACATCGTATCCGTGAGAGCTGCCTTTTCTGGCTTTAAATATCGGTGAAGCGTAAAGGTCGGTAATTCCTAAATCTTCTAGATAGCTAAGGATTTGTTTGGCGGCTTCAAAGTTAAAACCTCCATGAAATTGAATCCGATAAGTTGTTGTGGGAATTCTCAGCACTGTTAATTTGACTCCTGGTTTTTTAGGGTTTTCTCTTTTAATATATGAGGCAGAGCCTCCTCGACTGCATTCCCGGGCAGAGGCTGGGAACGAGAGAGGCTCTGCCTCCCGTTTCTTGTGGGACTAGATTCCGCGACAGAGGCTGAGAACGAGATAGGTTCTGCCTCCTGTTGCTTGTTCCTAGGCTCTGCTAGGAAACGCCTGTATTTGAGGCTCTGCCTCCCGTTTTAATTACTCTAATTCATAGAGTGCGAAACTATGCGGTTTAATGGTCAATTTTTGCTCTGGATTTATTTTTTCAGGCAAGCTAGAACCTGAACCCATCCATTTTTCATCAGCAGAGTCTAAAATTTTGTGACCGTTGCCTTGGGGCAGTGCAGCCGTAAAAGCGACATCTTGCGTGTTGAAGTTTAGAATGCAGAATATCTGGCTGTCATCTGTCCAGCGACGTAGAAATAAGATTTTTTCCGCTTCAATGCTGGACACTTCTAGACTGTTTTTGTCGAGTTTTTTAAGGGCTGGTATTGTCCGCCGCAGTTGAATCAGATGTTGGTGCCATTCCCAAATAATTTTGTGTTTGCCTTCGGTTTGTTTTTCCCAGTTTAACTTACACTTATCGAAAGTCTCAGGACTCTGGGGGTCGTGAAACTCGCCTCGGCCTTCAAAGATTTTAAATTCTTGTTGTTTGTCTTTGCGGATAGCTTCAATTAAGTTTTCATCAGAGTGGGAAACGAAGTAAAAAAACGGTGCTTCTTCTCCGTATTCTTCTCCCATAAAAAAGAACGGAATGTAGGGAGAAATTAAGACTGTGCCGGCTGCGAGTTTCAATCCTTCAAAGTCAACTATTTTGGATAGTCTGTCTCCCAAAATGCGGTTGCCGATTTGATCGTGAGTTTGGGAAAACACTACAAATTTATGACCCGGTTCATCCTTAACAGAATTGCCGTGTTTCCGCTTTCTGTGAGGGGCGTACTGGCCGGAGTAAACAAAGCTTTCTTTGAAGGCTTTTTCTAAGTGTTCGCACTTGCCGAAATCTTGGTAGTATCGGTCGTCTTCTCCGGTGAGCAAGGCGTGCAGTGCGTGGTGGAAATCATCGCACCATTGGGCGTCTAGTCCGAAGCCCCCCTGTTCTTTAGGACGTATAGTGCGGACATCATTTAAGTCACTTTCGGCTATTAAGTAAAGTTGCCGTCCTAGTTCTTGAGAAATATCGGCTGTGGCATCGGATAGTTCTTGTAAAAAAGGTCTTGCACCTACTTCAAAAATTGCTTGAATTGCATCTAATCTCAGGGCATCGATGTGATAGTCTCGAAACCAGTAGAGGGAGTTTTCAATAAAGTAGTTGCGTACGCCGTCGCTGTAGGCGTCGTCGAAGTTGAGGGGGTCTCCCCAAATCGAGCCGTATTTTGATGTAAAGTAGGGACCGAATTGACTGAGGTAGTTGCCTTCGGGGCCGAGGTGGTTGTAAACTACATCGAGAATTACTGAAATACCGTGTTCGTGGCAGGCGTTGACGAGTGTTTTGAAGCCTTCGGGGCCGCCGTAGGAGTTTTGAACTGCGTAGGGATATACGCCGTCATATCCCCAGTTTCGCTCGCCAGGGAATTGGGCTACTGGCATTACTTCGATGGCGTTGATTCCCAATTCTTTAAGTTGTTTTAGCTGGGGAATTATTGCTTCAAATGTTCCGGCTTGGGTGAATGTGCCGACGTGCAGTTCGTAAATAATCATTTCGGCTAGGGGCACGCCTTGCCATTTTGTGTCTGTCCAAGTAAAGATATTTTCATCTATTACTTGCGACGGGGCGTGTACGCCTTGAGGTTGATATTTTGATGCTGGGTCTGGTCGGTCGGTTTTTCCTTCGATTTGGTAAGTGTAAAGGGTTCCTGGTTCGATGTCTGTAGCTGTGGTTTGCCAATAACCTTCTGCCGATTGTTGCAGGGGTATCAGGCGTTTTTTTGGGGAAACAATTTGGACTGCGATTTGTTTGAGGGTGGGCGCCCAAACGGTAAATTCACATTGGTTATTGCCGAGGTAATTTGCTCCTATCTTCACTTTGAGCTGTTCTCCTTATAAAATAGGTTGGTAGTTCGATCGCCCGACGCGCTATCAAATGCTTGCCCTTAACGTTCAGCGCCTGTTTAGACGGTAATATTACTTAATATAACAAACAACTAACTTTAGACAGAGGCATCAAAAGCTAAAATTGTGTAAGGGGCAAAAGTAGCGGTTAGTTATCTCTAAATTAGAGCATGAATCCGCACGGGGGCGATCGCCAAATTAACGGCCTGGAAGCGTTAATATTTCTGGTTGATATCATGTCGAAAATCTACCTAAAGGTAGGTCAAAAATCAGCGCGAGTGTGGATTTTATGGTTATGGCTTTTGGACGGGAAATCTGCTGCAATCTCGACTCGGCGGAGTCTCGGGAGTGGTTGGTGACAAACGGGATCGGCGGTTACGCTAGCGGGACGATCGCAAATCTCCTCACCCGCCGCTATCACGGCTTGCTGATAGCCACCCTCAAACCCCCGCTGGGACGCACTTTGATGCTCGCCAAGCTGGACGAGACGGCTGTGTATAACGATCGCGCATATCCGCTTTATACAAACCGCTGGACCGACGCGACGATCGAACCCCACGGCTACAACTACATCGAAAGCTTTCACCTAGAAGGCACGACGCCTGTTTGGAGGTTTGCTCTCGCCGAGGCTATCCTGGAAAAGCGGATTTGGATGCAGCAAGGTGCTAACACAACATATATTCAATACCGCTTGCACCGCGCCTCAAAGCCGATCGCCCTCGCCGTCAAAGCCCTAGTCAACTACCGCGACTACCACCACACGACGAGCGCCGGCGACTGGCAAATGAGCCTAGAAACTTTGGAAAGCGGGGTTTGTGTGACCGCATTTCCCACGTCTGCACCCCTATACCTGCTGACGGATGCCGAACCAGAGGCTAAATTCCGAGTCTCTGCGCCCTTATACAATTGGTACTACGGATTTGACTTGGCAGCCGAAAAGCGCCGCGGATTGGACTGCTGCGAGGATCACTTGCACGCGGCGACTTTTCACATGATGATCGCACCGGGAAGTTCTCTCACATTGATAGCCAGCACCGATAAAAATCCCGAACTCAACGGCGGTACAGCTTTAGAAGTGCGCCACACTTATGACCAACAACTGCTGCAAAACTGGTCAAAAGTGAGCGAATCTCCCGACTGGATCAATACCTTAGTGCTCGCCGCCGACCAATTTATCGTCAGCCGCCCCCTACCGGAGGAACCCGAAGGCAAAACGATCATCGCCGGATATCCCTGGTTCAGCGACTGGGGGCGCGATACGACGATCGCCCTACCCGGCCTCACAATCTGTACCGGGCGATGGGATATTGCGCGATCGATTTTGCGGACATTTGCGCGGTATGTCGATCAGGGGATGCTGCCGAACCGCTTCCCGGATGCGGGCGGCGCACCGGAATACAACACCGCAGACGCCACTCTGTGGTACTTTGAGGCAATTCGCGCTTATATCGATGCCACGGGAGACGACGAACTTTTGAGCGAACTCTGGCCTACTTTATGTGAGATCGTTGATTGGCACATACAGGGAACTCGGTATAATATCCGCGTCGATCCCGATGACGGTTTAGTCTACGCGGGCGAAACCGGCGTGCAACTGACTTGGATGGACGCAAAAATCGGCGATTGGGTAGTGACACCCCGGATTGGTAAGCCGATCGAACTCAGCGCGCTTTGGTACAATGCTATACAAGCTATGGCAAGTTTTGCTCGAAAACTGGGCAAGCCTCACAATGAATACCAGCAATTGGGCGATCGAACGGCCGCCGGATTCCCTCGCTTCTGGAACGCCTCAACCGGTTACTGTTACGACGTTCTCGACGGCCCCGACGGACACGATAGCTCCCTGCGGCCCAACCAAATATTCGCCGTTTCCCTGCCCCTAGACTCGATTTCTCCTCACTCCGCCAACTCCTTGTCAGCGGGGATGCACCAGGAAACCCGCTATACACCGTTACTGACGCCCATCCAGCAGCGTGGCGTGGTGGACGCCTGCGCTCAACAGCTTCTGACTTCTGTCGGCCTCCGCAGCCTCTCGCCGCAGCACCCGCAGTATCGCGGCGCATACGGAGGCGACCAATTGCAGCGCGACAGCGCCTACCACCAGGGCACAGTTTGGGGCTGGCTGATTGGCCCGTTTGTCTTGGCGCACTTACACGTATACAAAAACCCAGCACAAGCGAGCGAATTCCTCGAACCGATGGCACATCATATAAGGGGCGGCGGAGTTGGCAGTCTGGGCGAAATTTTTGAGGGCGACGCCCCTCACTCGCCTCGGGGCTGCACGGCTCAAGCTTGGACTGTGGCTGAGGTGCTGCGGGCTTGGTTGGCAATTAATACTGTGGGTGTTTAAATGGGGAATGTTATCTTTGGTTGAAAAAGAGATTTATGGCATTATTATTAGCGGGCGATATTGGCGGAACAAAGACGATTTTGCGCTTGGTGGAAAGGACTGTTAACGGTGAAATGAACGCTCTTTACGAGTTTCGCTATCCGAGCGGGGAGTTTCCCGATTTAGTACCGATGGTGCAGCAGTTTTTGACGGAAGCTGCTATTAAGTTGAATGGGCCGCTTGTGCCAGAAAAAGCTTGTTTTGCGATCGCAGGCCCGGTGGTTAACAACACTGCAAAACTGACTAATTTACCTTGGATGCTGGAGGCGAAGCGTCTGGAACAGGAATTAGGAATATCACACGTTAGTTTAATTAATGATTTTGTCGCGGTTGGCTACGGCGTGTGGGGTTTGGACGATCGAGATTTGCACACTTTGCAAGTAGGAAAACCCCGCGAGCACGATCCAATTGCTGTGATTGGTGCGGGTACTGGTTTGGGAAATTGTTTTGGAATTCCCGAGGCAAATGGCATCAGGGTTTTTTCTTCGGAAGGGGGGCACGGTGACTTTGCTCCTCGTTCGGAGTTGGAGTTTCAATTGCTAAAATATTTGTTAGCAAAACACGACATTCCCAGAATATCGATCGAGCGTGTGGTTTCGGGACAAGGGATTGTTTCAATTTACCAGTTTTTGCGGGACAGAAAGTTTGCTCCTGAATCGCCGGAGATAGGGGAAGTTATCAAAAAATGGGAGTCAGAAATCGGTAAAAACGAAAAGACTGTCGATCCGGGAGCGACAATTGCACAGGCGGCACTCAAAAAGTGCGATCGGCTTTCGGAACAAACAATGCAAATGTTTGTAGAAGCTTACGGCGCTGTCGCGGGAAATATGGCTGTGTCACTGTTACCTTACGGCGGTTTGTACGTAGCCGGCGGCATCGCTGCTAAGATTTTGCCGCTGATTCAAGAAGGGGGTTTTATGCGAGCTTTTACGCACAAAGGCCGGATGGATTCGCTGTTAGAAATGATGCCGGTTCGATTGGTTTTGAATGATAATGTAGGGTTAATTGGTGCGGCAGTTTGTGCGGCCGGTCTTTAGGGGATTTCAATTTGAAGTTATCTCATTGATTACTCGGCGGTTTAAACCGCTACTACACAAACAAAGCCTGCCTTCGCAGGCTAAGAGATAAAGGGGGTATTTAAGCCGGATTTACTATTATACTAAATCCGGTTAATTTACCTTATTTATTCTTCAGTCCGCGCAGGCGGACTTTGTTTGTATAGCAGCGACTTACAGTCGCCCGGTATAAAGTGGGTAATAAACTCATCTCATCTTCAAAATCTTCTCAGCAGCACCTTCAGATATCGGCATCACCGATAACCGATTGCCTTTCCTCACAACCAAAATCTCATCAGCACTAAACTTTTGTTTCAGTTCATCCAAAGATATTAACTTAGCAAACTCCTCAACAAACTCAACTCTCACAGTTTGCCAGCGAGGTGCATCAAACTGCGATTTAGGATCGTAATATTCGCTATTCATATCGAACTGGCTCGGGTCAACAATCCCAGTTTCCACGACGCGGACTAATCCGACAATTCCTGGTATTTTAGTATTAGAATGGTAAAAAAATACTAAGTCTCCACGACTCATTTGTCGCAGGAAATTGCGAGCTTGATAGTTGCGAACGCCATCCCAAATGGAAGTGCGATCGCCCTTCAAGTCCGCAATACTGTAAACATCCGGTTCCGACTTCATCAGCCAGTAATTCATAAAATATCTTTCCGCTTCTGCAACCAAAGAGTCAACATCAAATAAACGCAAATATGCACGCACAAAATACCCCAGTTCAAACCCAAATTTTCCCACGTTGGATCGTAAACAGGAGTAGGCTCAAACGGCTGAGGAAGCGTACTCCCATCCGGTAATGTAGTAGGCGCCGGAACCATCCCATTCACATTAACTAAAGAGCCGTAAGCACCCACAGACCAGCGGCTTAACATCAGCCAAGAAAACTTGCTCGCCACACCTTCCATCTTAAACAAAACTCCAGAAAAAATAATCTGAGGCAGCAATAATAGAGGTAAAGCGCTGTTAGCTTGAGAGCCATTTTTAACAATCGCGGAAACCACTAATCCGAGACTGACACAACTCATTAAAGTTAGGAATGTGGTAATACTTGCTCCCACAGGCCAGGAAATAAAACTCGGTTCGGGGGATTTAAAAGCAATCAGAATAACTCCTACCATTAACAGTGTTTGCAATACTGCCAAACCCGAAAGTATAAAAAATTTTGAACCTAAATAAGCAAACAATCCTAAATTGACCAAACGTTCTCGCAAATAAATAGCAGATTCTTTGACAATTTCTTGCAGAGAAGTTGCCAGTCCTACCCAAATCGCCGCGCACGTAAATACAAATAAAACTCTGAGCGCTAAAGGTGCTAAAGTTGCCTCCGGTGCGCCAATTAACGGGTCTTTATCTCTGACGGCTAGCCGCAGTAAACTAATGCCGATCGGCGCTGTTAAAAGAGCTAAAATCAAGTTAACTAAGTCGCGGGAAATAAGCTGAAAATATCGCTGGGCAAGCAAAACGAGTTGTTTGACAAAAGATTGAGATTTTGGTATAGAAGGTGCTGAAGGTGTTTTTGCATTAGCGTTGCCTGTGCTGAAGTGGTTGACAATATAGCGCTGATAGTAGGGAGATTTATTAAACTTTTCTGCCCAGCTTTGAACGTTGGTTTCTCCTGTTTCTAATTCGTTGTAAATGTCGGCAAAATCGCCGATTTTGACATCGAAAAAATCGAGCGCTTCCGCAGGCGGGCCGAAGTAACAAAGGCGTCCGCCGCGACCCATAAAAACGATACGATCGCACATCGTGATATTTGCCGTCGCGTGAGTCACCAGAATCACCGTCCGGCCTTGATTTGCCAACTTTCGCAGCAGTTGCATCATCTTCTTATCCAAACCCGGATCGAGTCCTGAAGTCGGTTCGTCTAAAAAGAAAAGTTTCGGATCTGCTAACAGTTCAACTCCGATGCTGACCCGCTTTCGCTGTCCGCCGCTAAGCTGTTTTACCAAAGCCTTGCGACGATGAGTCATTTCAATATCTTCTAAAGTTTTTGCGACTACCTGATTGACATCTGTATCGGGAGGTAAGCGCAATTTAGCGGCATAACTCAAGACTTCTTCTACGGTCAAATCTGCGTGCACAATATCATCTTGAGGCACGTAACCGATTTGATTGCGGTAAATATTGAAGTTTTCGCGCAGGTTGTCGCCGTTGAGAAACACAGCGCCGTTAGTAGTTTTTTCGATGCCTAAAAGCGTCCGCATTAAAGTAGATTTACCCGCACCGCTACCGCCGACTAAAGCCACAAACTGCCCCGGTTCGATCGCCAATTTTATCCCATCCAAACGCTTCGGAATCACCAGATTGTCAGCATCCAAACGAATCTGATTGCCTCGGTCTTGCACTTCTAACTGACCGCTGCGGTAAGTTAGAGTAAACGGGCCGATCCGAATTGCATCTCCCTCGGACAATTGTACAGAATTTGTCACTCGCTGACCGTTAACAAAAACGCCGTTAACGCTGTGGTCTCGCAAAATATAATTGCCGCGACTGTCGAGGTCAATTGTCGCGTGGCGTCTAGAAACAAGCGGCGAATCTAATTGCAGCGAAGCATTAGGATCGCGGCCCAACAAAACCGACCGATTCTTAAGAGGAATTGACTGCTTGCTAGGTACAGCAACCTGATTCGCCAAGGGATTAAAATAAGTCAGCAAAACTTGATTTTTTGGGTCAAGACCGATTTTAATTTCTGTGCCGTTTTTCAGACAATAACCGTCATTGGGAGTGATGCGAGTGCGATCGACAAATAAGCCATTAGTGCTCGGCTGCTGACCGTCACCGTCGTAAATCCAGTAATTATGACCAATTTGGCGCAAAACAGCGTGAACGCCGGAAACTGCGCGCCAGGGGTCGGGAATGACTAAATCAGCCCGAGTGCGATCGCGCCCCAATACGTGTTGCGGCTGTTTTAACTCTAACTGTATGCTTTGTCCTTGACTGGTTAATACTAAATAAGGTCGATCGCTTAAAGCAGTGGCTTGTCCTATATTACCTATCATATTTAAATAGCGTTTTTTGCACTCACTTTGGTCAGCATATCAAAAGTATGGCAACAATCTACTTATTTATTTTAGAACTCATGCAAAATGTATATACTATCGTCTTCCGCGCAGGTTACATCTATATTATTTATTCCCTATTCCCTATTCATTCTGTCAACTGTCAACTGTCAACTGTCAACTGTCAACTGTCAACCGACAAACTACGAAGCCGATTAATTGCTGCCGCTAATTCAAACCGTCGAAACATCGCAAAATCCCCTTCAGGAAAAGGCGATAAAATATCCATCCCCTGCGCGCCAATATCTGCCATCACCAAATCAATGATTTCCGACAAAGTGCGTTTCCCGTCCATGTATTGCTGCTTAGCATAAACCATTGCCGCAGCGATCGCCCTTAACTGTCCGCTGTCCACAATTTGCTCAACAGCACCCAAATCAATCTCCTCAGTTCCGAAAGCCAATTCATCAACATCCCGCACCTTCACCCGCACATCTCGCCGTCCCCGACTCGGATCTAAACTAGCAGGAATCGGCACTCTTTGAGTAATCTCACCAAAATTTTCTCCCCCTTCAGCAGCGCGGCTGGTAGAGTAATTCTTTGCTATTTCTTTAGCTTTTTCCGTCACGTTATATGCTTCAAAATTATCCATTGAAATCACAGTATCCACCACATCAAAATAATCGCCGCTTCCCCCCATGACTAAAATAGTCGATACGCCATAATCTGCGTACAATTGTTTGACTTTATCGATAAATGGCGTAATCGGTTCCTTATCCTTAGCGATAAGTGCCTGCATTCTGCGATCGCGAATCATAAAATTAGTCGCCGCCGTATCCTCATCCACCAACAAAACAGGTACTAAATCCTCTTCACAAGAGGCGGCTTGCATCCCTGTCGCAAAAGATTGAGATTCTTCCCTCTTCCTTCTTGCCTCTTCCTTCTTCCTTCTTCCTTCTTCCTTCTTCCTTCTCCCAACTTCCAAAGCCTCAATAATATTAGCAGCTTGCGACGTACTGCCGCTCGCATTTGCAGTAGAAAATTGTACAGTATCTCTACCTTGCGGCAAATGATTGATAAAAGGCGAAATATCCACACCCGCAACACTTCTCCCATCTTCCGCCCTAATTTTAACCGCCGCCGGACTTGTCACCACAAATTCCCTACCATCACCCGGAATCTGGTTGTAAACTCCCAACTCAATCGCCATGAGTAAAGTTGATTTGCCGTGATAGCCGCCGCCAACAATCAAAGTAATGCCCGCCGGAATACCCATACCGGAAATCAAACCGCGATTCGGACAATTAAAGTCAACTTTTAACGACGGCGGCGACTGAAAAGCCACAGCATTATTTAACAAAGGACTGTTGTCAACACCGCTGCGGCGGGGCAAAATAGAACCGTCAGCCACAAACGCAACTAATCCTTTTTCAGCTAAGTGTTTCCGCAGCCAGTCAGCATCTTCTACAGTTTCAACGTGACGGCGACATTCTGCAGCATTTAGGCTAGAATATTTCAGAGATTGGCTGACAATTTGCGGAATATCTTCGCACAGCATTTCAGCAGCTTGTCGCCCTAAGATACTGCGTCCGCCTGCGGGAAGTCCCACAACAAATCGCAGTTCAACTCCTCCTAAATCTTCGATATCTGATGCAGTTGAGGAAATGATAAATGCCGAAGTTCGCTCTAAAACTTCTTGTCCGAAGCCAGTCACTGCAATCAAACCACTTTTGCCAGTACCGCGTTTGCTGCTGATACTGTGTGCGGCTTTGTCAAACTGGCGAGTTAGGTAATCTTGCAGGGCTATTTCTCGACTGCGAGAATTGAAAAGTTCGCGGGGAATTTGAGCAATGTTGGGGGAAACTATGACTCTAAATTTACTGGGAGAAGCAAACGGATCTCCCTGCACGTAATCAATAATTAATGTGAATTCAGAAAAGTCGTAGTTATCTTTAATGTCTTTGTAGGCTTTGTAGCCTCGATTGTCTAGTTGCAGTAAATGCCGTTGCAGACTTTCTTTGTTAGTCATTTGTTATTGGTTATTGGTTATTTGTTATTGGTTATTTGTTATTTGTTATTTGTTATTTAGCTGCTTTTAGCTGGTTCCTCGGCTCTGCCTAGGAACTGATTTCCAGAGGCTCTGCCTCGCTTGCTTGGTGTGGGAAAATTGGAGGCAGAGCCTCCGGATATGCGTTACCAGGCAGAGCCTGGTAACGAGTAGATTACCGATTACTAATTACCGGATTTCTAATAATTTAGCTGCGGCATTAACAACAATTTGAGCAGAACCGGCGAAAAAAGGTCGATCGATAGTTGCTAGGGTATCGCTAGATTGGTGATAGTGGGGCGATCGCAAATTTGCAGTATCCGTCACCAACACAGCACCAATTCCTTTATACCAGAAAGGCGCGTGGTCGCTCCGCAAAACATCGGGAGTCAGCAACCCTTTCAGGGGAACCGGCAGCGCCACCACCGGCGGCAAATCGGCTTTTCCCGACTCCGCAAAACTTTTCAATAGCAGCGGATGTTCCGCATCCCCAATCACAGCGATAAACTCGCCTTTGTCAGGAGATTTTACCCCCGATGCTTCTAGAAAAGGTTGCGCTGTCAATCCTTCGGGATATTGCTGGCATCCGGGGGTGTGGCAGGCATAACCTACCATATCTAGGACGATCGCTCCTTGCAAATTTTTTAACCGCGCCGCGCTACCGGTGAATGCTAAACTGCCTAAAAGTCCGATTTCTTCCCTGTCGAAAAATGCTACTTGCAATGTCCGAGGCGTGGGGCGAGAACCCAGCAATCTTGCTACTTCTAAAACTACTGCAACTCCCGTCGCATTGTCGTCAGCGCCTGGGGAGTTTGGTACAGTATCGTAGTGTGCTGCCACTAAAATTGCACCGGCGTTTGAGTCAGTGCCTTTTCTCTCAGCGAAGACGTTGATTCCGCGATCAAACGGCTGCAAATCTGCGGAAAATCCTAATGTTTGCAGTTGTTTAGAAATGTAATCTCTAGTAAAAGAGCGATCGCGTTCTCCCTCACGTTCTCCTGCTAAAGTCTCGACGTGTTTCCACAACCGGGACGGGTCAATTTGCGGCAAAAAAACTGCATTTTTTTCAGCAGGAAGCGGTGAGGGAGACGAGTTTTGGGAACTGTGGATACTGCGATCGATCGAAACTTCGGGTACAGCCGACAACCGCTGCCACGAGTCAGAACCCCAACCCACAGCGGCCACCGCAACCAAAATAAATAGCGCTATCCAAATCAATTGTTTCATCAGTAAGTCTATTTGAGATTTTAGACAGGGCTTACGCACTCCTCGCTCTCATAAACCGGGTTTTTTAGCGGGAGCAAGGGCTGCAACGAAGTCTTTTCCTACAACCAGGTTGATGCGTCCAGGACTGTTAAATTTTAGATTTTACATTGACACCACAGTTAAAAATAAACCTGTTTCAAAAAATGAAACTCAAAACTCTTAATATTAGCTGCTGCCATACCCGGTTTTGATTTTTTTATTTACCTAAAAAAGTAGTAAAAACCTTTGAATGTCGCCGTCGAATCTGTCTTGCTTATTTGAGCCTTAGACGGCAACATTCAAAGTTACTAATTCATTTTTAACATTCACAATTGAAAACTATTTTTTGTCCCACTCAATCTCCTTATTTTCCAATATCAACCCGCCGCTGCTGGGAAAAGCATAAGGAATAGTTGTTGCAGAAAATTCAACTATTTGAGTTGGTTGTTGAAACCACTCGGAATAACTGGGATTTAGTTGATCGTATAGTGCTTTTAAAGCTTGGATTTCCGCCTCTAGTTGCGCTGCTGCTTGATTGATTCTGCGAGCTTGTGCTTGCAAACGTTTTTCCCCGGTTTGAACGTGGTTTTCTACTTCTTGCCAGTGCTGTCCGGCCAGCAAGTTGTCTAGTTCACCTTGTTTGTAATTGAGTACAGCCTGTTTTTGTTCGAGTAGCTTTTCAATATTTTTAGTCTCTCGGTCAATTTCCTGGATTTGCTGCAACCACTGCTCCCCAAAAGCAGCAGTTTGCTGGTGGAACTCGGCAATGGCTTCAGGAGTATTATTTTTGGGAAAACTGACTGCCACTCGGCACTCTGAGCGCTGTACGGCAAGTTTTTCCCGCGCCTCTTGCAGGGCGGTAACTTCTGCTTGCAGCGCGCGGACTTCTTTTTGGAGTTCTGGGATGGTCTGACTCATGGGTTCAATTAGGGGACCTCTGCATCGATTTTAAGCTAATTGTTTATTTTTCTAACAAATCCCGGTCGCCTCCTTACGGGAATTATCTAATTTTAGCGCGCTCCCAGCCGGTGTCTAGGCAGAATGGCGGATAATTTGTGGCACAATGGCTGATGACACATTTTAAATTAAGATTAAAATTGTAATTAGTTATAAAGCCAAGTTATTAGCTGGGTAAAATTTAATTTACAAGTCCACATAAATTAAGGTTGGCTGGGTTTTCCTATGGCAGAGCAAGTTATGCTAAAGTTTTTAACATTTATGATTGCCAGAAAAAGATTTATTTAAAATTAGGAATAAGAGCAAATGAAAATAATTTTTCAATTAATGTTAGGATATTTTGTGGTTGCTATTTTTGGTGCGAAATGTGGCATAAATCCAAAAATATTACCGACAAGTCTAGGAGATGGGCATGGCACTCGCCCTGTAGAAGGGATTTTGATTCGGTCTCAGAAATATAGCTATTTGCGATCGGCATCTCGCCCCCTTACTTCTGCAACCGCCGCCTTATTTTTGGATAAATTATCCCAAATAGAGCCAGTAAAATTACCGACTTACAATTATATACAATCTCAGGACAATCCTAAAAAAGAACCTACTATTAGGTTAACAATAATCGGTCATTATCTGGTTTTTGTTTGTGTAGTAATCTCATTATTGATCAGGGGTAAAACAGTAAATAGCTTATCCAAGACGATGAGGTTAATCAAGCCGAAGTCTGAAACAGAGAATGACAAGCTACCAAAAGGAGAAAAAGTGTTGTATCAAAAAAAAGAACAGGATATCTGGCATACTATTGCCCAAATGACCCAAGATTTGCAGCAAACTGCCGAATATGCTCTCGATATTTGCGAGGAAATGAACGTCTCGATAATTGCGACCACCCCGGGCGGTCATATCCTGTCGTTAAACCAAGCTACCTGTCAACTTCTGGGATACTCTAAAAAAGAGTTGTTAGGCAAACCAATAGCGGGACTTTTTAAGAACAGTGAATCACCAAACCCGGAGTTAGAGTTAGCAATTTTAACAGCCGAAGGTTCTGTCCGCAACGTCGAAACAGTCTACCTTTCTAAACACCGAAAAAAAATAATTGTACAGCTTTCTATTTCAATTATTCGCGACGGTCAAGGCAAGGTCAGCGGCAAGTTGTATATAGCACAAGATATTACCGATAGCAAGCGGGCTGAAAGAAATTTGCGGCGCAGTGAAAAAAAGTTTCGCCAACTGATAGAAACTGTGAATGCTGTGGCATTTATCTATCACCGCAGACAGTTCCGCTATGTTAATGCTCAGACAGAAGCTCTGACAGGATATAGTCGCGAAGAATTACTAGCATTGGATTTATACGACTTAATTCATCTAGATTTTCTAGAAATAGTTAAAAAATGGGGTAAATCCAGCCACGCGCGCTCAACAGCAGGCTCTAAATATGAATTAATAATAGTCACGAAAACCGGAAAAATGCGCTGGATTGAAGCAACTGTAGATATTATAAAATTTGAAAAAAAAGCCTCAATCTTAATCACAGCGTTTGACATCAGCGATCGCAAATTAGCAGAGTTAGAACTAGAAACATCTCTTTCGTTGCTTCAAGCAACCATTGAATCTACTGCTGACGGCATTCTGGCGGTTGACGGCGAGGGAAAAGTTGTCAGCTTTAACCGCAAGTTTGCCAAAATGTGGCAGTTGCCGGATTTCCTGCTGGATTCGAGAGATAACAACCAAATTTTGGGGTTTGGAATCAACCAGTTAAAATACCCGGAAATATTTCTCAACCGTGCTAAAGAATTGTCCGATCGCCCCGCAGCAGAAAGTTACGATATCATCGAGTTGACAGATGGCAGAATCTTCGAGCGCTACTCGTTGCCCCAGCGCACGGGAGGCAAAATTATTGGTCGAGTATTCAGTTTTCGGGATGTAACGGAACGGGTGCAATCCGAAGAAAAACTACGCAAAAGCGAAGAACGCTTTCACCTGCTGACGCGGGCGACAAATGATGCCGTATGGGATTTTGATTTGTTAAAAAATGAGTATTGGTTGAGCGAAGAGTTTGAAAAAGTTTTTGGATACAAACTCAACGAAACTCAGACGATAGAATTAGAATCTTGGTGGCTAAATATTCATCCCGAAGAACGGGAAAGAGTGATGTTAAGCTTCAACGAAACAATGAACTCAGACGCTCAATGTTGGTCGGAAGAATACAGTTTTCACCGGGCAGACGGGGGATATGTTTTTGTGCTAGATCGCGGCTATATCATCCGCAATGAAAGTGGCAAAGCAGTAAGGGCGATCGGTACGATGATGGACATCACTCAGCGCAAGCAAGCTGAAGAAATTATTCGCTATCAAGCTGTTTATGACCAACTCACCGGTTTGCCGAACCGGATACTTTTTAACGAGCGGCTGCTGGCTTCCTTAAAACAAGCTAAACAAACCAAAAAAATGCTAGCTGTGATGTTTTTAGACTTGGACAGGTTCAAAAAGATTAATGATACACTAGGTCACGCTGCGGGCGATCGCCTGTTAGAAAGTTTTGCAGGACGGATCAGCGACACTTTGCGATCGACTGACACGGTTGCCCGCTGGGGAGGCGACGAATTTACCATACTGCTTCCCGATATCAATTGCTTAGAAGATGCAGTTAAAACAGCTCAAAGAATCCTCCACAATTTAAAGCCAGCATTTAAACTAGAAGGACAACCGTTTCATGTTAGCAGCAGCATCGGCATTGCCCTTTATCCCGATGATGGTGAAGATGCCGAAACTTTAGTCAAAAATGCCGATGCCGCCTTGTACCGCGCTAAAGAAATGGGAAGAAATAACTATCAATTATATACTTCAACAATTAATCCCCAAGGCAGCCAGTTGCTAACTATAGAACACAGGCTGCACGAGGCTTTAGAACAGGGAGAATTTGAGGTTTTCTACCAGCCAAAAGTCAACATTACTACTTGGAAAATTCAGGGCATGGAAGCCCTGCTGCGCTGGCAACATCCAGAATTAGGTTTAGTTACTCCCGCTACCTTTATCCCGATCGCCGAAGATAACGGATTAATTGTAGCTATTGGGGAATGGGTGCTGCAAACAGCCTGCACTCAAAATAAAGCTTGGCAGGATGCTTTGCAGCCAGATTTGCGGGTAGCAGTCAACGTTTCGGCTCGGCAGTTCCAGCAATTTAATTTATTAGAAATGGTAGCTAACTGTTTGGAAAAAAGCGGTTTAGCAGCCAAGTATTTAGAGTTAGAAATTACCGAGACTACAGCCATGCAAGATGTGGATTATACCACAAAAGTTCTCAGGGATTTGCAAAATATGGGAGTGCAAATTGCGCTGGACGATTTCGGTACGGGTTATTCTTCTCTAAATTATCTCAAAAAGTTTCCGTTGAATATCTTAAAAATAGACAAATCTTTTGTCAGCGAACTGACGACTGATCCGTGCGATCGGGCGATCGCCAATGCTGTAGCGACGCTGGGGCGAGATTTGAACTTGAGCGTGGTGGCAGAGGGAGTAGAAACTAAAGAGCAGTTGGATTGTTTGCGATCGCTCCACTGTCACGAAATTCAGGGTCACTATTTTAGCAAGGCGCTCTCGGCTACCGATGCTAGTAAACTTTTGGTAAATTCTCAGTTGAGGAAAGTGCAAATTGCATAATTGGTCAGTAGTCAGTAGTCAGTAGTCAGTAGTCAGTAGTCAGTAGTCAGTAGTCAGTAGTCAGTAGTCATTGGTCATTAGCGGTTGAGACGGTTGAAAAAGACGGCCGTGTCTTCTTCAACCCACGGAGGTGGGTTTTGTTTGTATAGACGGGGTTTCAACCGCCTGGTCTTGTGCGATCGATCGCCCGCGCCACTTAAAACTTAAAATAGTGTGCAGAATAACGGACTTGCGGCTAAAGACAGAGGAAAATATCGCTACCCCAATATAAAGGCTTTGTCTATGCAGCCAATTCGCACATTTAACGTTTCCCCCTCGCTACCGACAATTCTCGAACCCCTACGCAAACTTGCCTATAACTTGCACTGGGATTGGAACGTTGATACCAAAGACTTATTTCGCCGACTCGATCGAGACCTGTGGGACTCCAGCAACCAAAACCCGGTGCTGATGCTCGGAACCATATCTCAAGAGCGACTGCAAGAAATGGCAGAAGACGAAGGCTTCATTGCCCAAATGAACCGAGCCGCCCAGCAGTTAGACGATTATCTCAAAAACCGCGCCTGGTATCGCAAACAGCGCGGTACAGAGCTGCAGGAATGCTACGCTTACTTTTCGATGGAATTCGGCTTAGTAAAAGCCCTACCCATCTATTCCGGCGGTTTGGGCGTGCTCGCAGGCGACCACCTCAAATCAGCTAGCGATTTGGGCTTGCCCTTAGCCGGCGTGGGCTTGCTCTACCAAGAAGGCTATTTTTCGCAGTATCTCAACGCCGACGGCTGGCAGCAAGAACGCTATCCGCTCAACGATTTCTACAATATGCCGCTCCACCTAGAACGCAATCCCGACGGTTCGGAATTGCGGATTGAGGTAGACTATCCAGGCCGCAAGGTGTATGCCCGGATTTGGCGGGTACAAGTGGGAACGGTTCCTTTGTACTTGATGGATACAAATATTGAACCTAACAGCCGCTACGACCAAGATATTACCGACCAACTGTATGGCGGTGACAAAACTCTGCGGATGCACCAAGAAATCATGCTGGGCATCGGCGGCGTGAAAATGCTCAAGGCATTGGGGCTGACAGTTACGGCTTATCACATGAATGAAGGCCACGCGGCTTTCATGGCTTTGGAACGCATTCGGATGCTGATGGAGGAATATCACCTGAGTTTCGTGGAAGCGGAACAGGTGGTGGTTTCGAGCAGTATGTTTACGACTCACACGCCGGTACCTGCTGGGTTTGACTTGTTCGAGCCGGATATGGTGATGCACTATCTAGGTCAGTATCCCAAGATGTTTGGCTTGTCGCAAGAGGAGTTTCTGGGGTTGGGCCGGGAGAATACTGGCGATTTGTCCGCACCTCTGAATATGGCAATTTTGGCAATTAAAATGTCGAGTTTTGTCAACGGGGTGGCAGCTTTGCACGGTGTGGTGTCGCGCCCGATGTTTCAGGGTTTGTGGCCGGGTTTGCCGCAGGAAGAGGTACCGATTACTTCGATTACCAACGGGGTGCACGCTCGCAGTTGTGTGGCGAAGTCTACTCAGGAGTTATACGATCGATACCTTGGCCCGGACTGGGAAATGACCGGTAAGGACGATCGCCTGTGGGATAGAATTGCGTCGATTCCTGATGAGGAATTGTGGCGGAATCATGAACGTTGTCGATCGGAGTTGGTGGTATTCGCGCGGGAGTGGCTGCAAAAGACTTTGCGCGAGCGGGGAGCGGCTCAAACCGAAATCGAATACGCGCGCGAGGCTCTCAATCCGAAGGTGCTGACGATCGGGTTTGCCCGCCGTTTTGCTACTTACAAGCGGGCGACGCTGTTTTTGCGCGATGTCGATCGAATTATGCGGATCATGCGGGATCAAAACCGCCCCGTGCAGTTTGTGATTGCTGGGAAGGCTCACCCGATGGATATTCCGGGTAAGGAATTGATTCGGGATATCGTTCACTTCATCCGCGAACACGACACGCTGAGTTCGATGGTGTTTCTGCCGAATTACGACATTAACGTCGCTCGGATGATGGTATCTGGCTGCGATGTGTGGCTGAATACGCCCCGCCGCCCCCGGGAAGCTTCGGGTACTTCCGGGATGAAAGCTTCGATGAATGGTTTGCCGAATCTGAGCATTCTTGACGGTTGGTGGGATGAGGCGGATTATGTTCGTACCGGTTGGCCGATCGGACATGGGGAATTTTACGAAGATACTAAGTATCAGGATGATGTCGAGGCTAATGCTTTGTATGACTTGATGGAAAAGGAAGTTGTACCGCTGTTTTACAACCGGGATGCTGACGGCATTCCCCGCGGTTGGACGGCTAAAATGAAGGATTCGATTAGCTTGAACTGTCCTTTATTCAATACTGCTCGGATGGTGAAGGATTACGCGCGGCGGGCTTATTTCCCGGTGAGCGATCGATTCCAAACCATGACTTCTGACGAGTGCGCTCCGGCTAAGGAATTGTCTCACTGGAAGAAGCACGTTCTCGCGAAGTGGCACGATATTAAGATTGAGGCTGTTGATATTTCCCAGGATAAGGAAGTTAAGGTCAATCAGTCGATCGCGGTTAAATCTCGCATCAATCTGATGGGATTAACGCCTGCGGACGTGCAAGTCGAACTTTATCAAGGTTCTGTTGATGCTAACGGCGATATCATTGGTGGCGTGCCGGTGGTAATGGAGTATTTGGGAGAAGATGCTCAGAATGCTAGCCTTTATACGGCTGACATTACTTATACTTCTAGTGGTTTGCAAGGTTTGTCGTTGCGGGTTTTGCCGAAGCACGATAATCTCAGCAGTCCTTATGAAGCTGGCGTGATTCTCTGGGCACATTAAAGGAAGGAAGAAGGAAGAAGGAAGAGGGAAGAAGGAAGAGGAAAGAAGGGCACGACACGGATTCGGACACGGATACACGGATGAATTTAACTGTGTTTCCCAATTCTCCCCCTCTCCCCCTCGCTGTCTCCTCCTCCCTCTCCCACTCTTGTTATCGAAGTTGGGGAATGACTATGTAGCCGGTTGTGCAATGATCGCCCAATACCAAATTCCGCTCTATTCCCAGTACCACAAGTGACGGCGTATATAAGCGTACAGCAAGGCATCTCGCTGGTTTTCTAAGGCTTTGATGGGGGCAAAACTGGTGGGAATTTCGGGAATGTTGGAACCACGGATGAACGCTGATGAACGCTGATTATTATGCGGGATGTTTACGAAATTCAGAGTTGGTTCGAGCATTGATCAATATCTACAATATACTGGCAGAATTTCATCAATTAGAGTTGACATTCTGCCAGTTTTCCTTGTTTTTGGCGTTGCTAAATAAAGGTATAAATTCAAGATTTCGGAATTTTTATAAGCCCAGTCGGATGAGTTTTGTAACATCAAGCAAAAAGTGGATTCATACCGTGAATCAGCCCAGCCCAGAATCTATAGACCTCTTGCAAAAATAATTAGGACGATGCTCAGAGCAACGTCCCACAATTTTTTTTTCTTGTGGGATGGCTTTGAGCAGCGTCCGAAAATTTGATTAAAAGGACTTATGCAAGAGGTCTTATATCCATCAATATGAAAGCCGCCGAACAAAATAGTGGTTCCACAATAGTCACACTTTTTCATACTGCTATTTCATAAAATTGAAGGTAGCCTTGAGACACCTCTAGTTTAGCTTATTTACCTACACCCGCTGGCTGCTGACGGTTTCGCACTTCCAGAAAAATCAACAAAGCATTAACATCAGCCGGATTCACCCCGCCAATTCTCGCCGCTTGGCCAATAGTCAGTGGCTGCACTTTAGTCAACTTTTCCCGCGACTCTTTCGAGAGAGTTGTAATTGCCATGTAATCCAAATCCGCAGGCAATTGTCGGCGTTCATGTCTGACAATTTCATCAATTTGATTTTGCTGTTTTTGCAGATAGCCGGAATATTTGATATCAATTTCTGCACCATCTTTCTCAGCCAACTTCAGACTAGAATTGCCTAAATTGTAGCGTTCCAAATCCACATAATGAAAACCAGGACGACGCAACAAATCAGCGAGAGTAATCGAACCTTTAATCACTTGTTGAGTCTCAGCAAAAATTGCCTTGCCAACTTCCTCGTGTTCTTTCACCCGCGTCGAGTACAAGCGTTCCTTCTCTGCCACAATATTAGCTTGTTTGCGATCGAACAACTCCCACCGCCGATCGCCAATCAAGCCAATTTCCCGTCCCAGCGGAGTCAAGCGTTGGTCAGCATTGTCCGATCGCAATAATAGCCTATATTCCGATCGCGAAGTCAACATCCGGTAAGGTTCCCGCAAATCCTTCGTGCACAAATCATCGATCAAAGTGCCGATATAACTTTGCTCGCGGGCAAACACAATCATCTCCTGATTCTTCGCAAACCGAGCCGCATTAATCCCCGCCACAATCCCCTGTGCAGCCGCCTCCTCATATCCAGTCGTACCGTTCACCTGACCCGCGCAAAACAGCCCTTCAATCTTCTTAGTCATCAGCGTTGGAAAGCACTGAGTTGC
>JARCMA010000041.1 GCA_030248405.1 Microcoleus sp. MP8IB2.171 | reverse complement strand
CGTAAAATACGGCTCGCGCTCAAGCTTGCTGTGTATGTCTTCCTCCTTCTTCCTTCTTCCTTCTTCCTTCTTCTTCCTTCTTCCTTCTTCCTTCTTCCTTCTTCTTCCTTCTTCCTTCTTCCTTCTTCCTTCTTCCTTCTTCCTTCTTCCTTCTTCCTTCTAATTAAGTCGCCAATTACCGATTGCAAAGCCATGCGAATTTTTAATCAGTCTCCTCCTTCAGAAACAGAAACCAAAAAGCGGATTTTACAAGCGGCTGTGCGGTTGTTTGCCCGCAGCGGATACGACGGTACGACAACTCGCGATTTAGCAGCGGCGGCAGGGGTGGCGGAGGGTACGCTATTTCGGCATTTTGATAATAAAAAAGCGATTTTGATTCAGGTAGCGACGGAAGGATGGGTGGAAATACTGACGGATTTGCTAACAGAATTGAGCGAGATGGGCAGTTACAAAGCAGTGGCTCAGGTGATGCGGCGGCGGATGCTGAATATCCGCGAGAATAGCGACATGATGCGGGTGTGTTTTTTGGAGGCGCAATTTCACCCGGATTTGCGCGACAGAATTCAGTTGGAAGTCATCGGAAAAATGAGCGATGTGGCAGAGGCTTTTTTTGAAACGGCGATGGAAAAAGGAGTTTATCGGAAGATGAATCCGAAGATTGTCGCTCAGGTATTTTTGGGAATGTTTGCAGTCGCGGGTTTCAGTCAAAATACGATTATGGAGCCGAATGCTTCTCCACAGGAAATGCAGGAAATGGCCGAAGGGCTCGCGGATATTTTTCTGAATGGGGTTTTAGTCAAGGATGAATAATTAGGGCAACAGGGAAAAGTTGTTATGAGCAAAGTTTTGGACTATTCTATTCGGCCGCTAACTCAGGAAGACGAGCCTTTTTTGTGGCAAATGCTATATGAAGCGGCGCACATGGCAGAAGAAGGCGAATCAACGGTGCAAGCAGTTGTCAATCATCCTTTAATTGCTAAATATGTCCAGAATTGGGGACGTGCAAACGATTTGGGCTTCGCAGCCATCGAATTGAACGGCAGCCAGCCAGTAGGAGCCGCCTGGCTGCGTTTGTTTACAGAGGATGACAAGGGCTTTGGCTGGGTTGACGATACTACCCCGGAATTGGCGATCGCCGTTCTTCCAGAATACACAAATCAGGGTGTAGGAACGCAGTTGCTGGATCGTTTGTTGTCAGCAGCAAAAGTTTCTTATCGATCGGTATCCCTGAGTGTCAGAAGCTCGAATCGAGCCCTGAGTTTGTACGAGCGCTCAGGATTTAAAGTAATTGACGGAAGCGAGACAATCAATCGCACAGGAGGGAAATCATTCACCATGAAAGTGGATTTTGATTAAGAGAATTATTACTCTATAAATTTGTACATCTTTTGCACCCACTTCTCCCGATTATCCTGCCAGTCATCCGTCACTACTTCCCAAGTTGTATTGCTTTCAAGTTCCAGCAATAGACTTGATACTTCTTCCAGCGTCGATGCTATATGACATTCTTCTACCCAACTTTCACGGATCATTTTCCAGAGACTTTGTACTGCTTCTGGCTGAAAATTTGATTCTAATTCAACTAGCAATTTGGCTATGTGTTTTTCGTCACTTGCTGCTGACACCTCGCTCATCCAACATTCGCGACGTTCTTTCCATTCTTCCGTCACTGCGTCCCTGCTTAGGTGGGCTTGAAACTCTAACAGTAATTGGTTTAGTTCTACCATATTAAATTTTGTCTTGTTTGCAGTTTGTGGTATTTTTGTACAAATTTTATTGATTTAGACTGTTGGTTTTTTATAATGAGCGATGTGGCTGAGGCTTTTTTGGGAAACGGCGATGGAAAAACAAGTTTATCCAAAGATGAATCCGAAAATTGTCGCTCAGGTATTTTTGGGAATGTTTGCAGTCGCAGGTTTCAGTCAAAATACGATTATGGAGCCGAATGCTTCTCGGCAGCAAATGCAGGAAATGGCTGAAGGACTCGCAGATATTTTTCTGAATGGGGTTTTGCTGAAAGATGAAGAATTAGTGATTAGTCATTAGGAAATTTTAGAGCCTGAAAACGCATATCTACAGGCTCTAACTCCTCGAAACTACTCCTTAAACTTGTGCATTTGCTGTACCCAATTCTCGCGATTGTGTGGCCATTCATCAGCCATAGCTTGCGAATTGGTATTGGTTTCAAGTTCCAGCAATAAACTTGATACTTCTTGAACAATTGATGCTCCCAGACATTCTTCTACCCAACGGTTCCGACGCTCTTGCCACTGAATATCAACCGATTCTCCCTGCAAGTTTGATTCCAATTCAACTAGCAATTCTGCTAGATATGTCAGGTTAACTGATGCTGCCACATCGCTAACCCAGCTTTCCCGGCGCTCTTTCCATTCTTTTGTGACTCCTTCCGATTTGTGGTTGCTTTCAAACTCTAACAGTAACTGATTTAGTTCTACCATCTTAAATGTTTGATTTTTTGTAGTTTGTGCTACAATTATACCAAAATTTTCACTAAACAGAGTGTTAATTTTTTTTTAAGATTGCCGTCGCAGTGAAACTACAGAATAGATAACTGAATAATGAGCGATGAATTTACTTTAGATATGCTAGACATTCCCAGCGGCTGGCAGCGCGGGGAAGGTGACTGGACAGGTGTGGCGGCGGCTATGGCTAGAGGGGAAACTGTAGAAGTAATTCAAGAAGTGGGTTCTACTTTGTGGCAAAACAGTCTGCCAGAAAAACATTCTTTGTCTTGGGATGGGGAAATTTTATCAACTATCAAAGCCCGAATTTGGATTAGTTTCACGCAGAGAAGATTTTCGCCGGAATCTGCTTTGCCAAAGGTTCAGTGGCATCCAAGAGTGTTGTGGATAGGGATAGGTTGCGAACGTGGAACGCCGCGAGAATTAATCGAAACTGCGATTAAACAAGTATGCCGTGCTTATCATTTAGCCGAAAGTGCGATCGCAGGTATTACTACAATAGACACTAAAGCAGATGAAGTCGGATTGTTAGAACTTTGTCAAGAGCGCAACTGGCCGTTACAAACCTTTGCGGCTGACATTTTAAGTTCCGTAGAAGTCCCCAATCCTTCAAATATTGTAGTCAAACAAGTCGGGACGCCTAGTGTAGCAGAAGCTGCGGCACTTTGTGCAGTTAGAGAAGAAAATTTAACCGCAGATGAACGCGAATATACGCAGATATCCATCAATCATCTGCGTCCATCTGCGTTTATCTGCGGTTCAAATTCCCTCTTAGTCCCTAAACAAATATTTCGCAGCAAAAATCCCCCCCTTTCACAAGGAGGGGTTAGGGCGGGTTCTGCGGTAACAGTAGCCGTTGCAGTTTCCCCGATCGACTATCTAGGATAATATCTTACTACTCGAAAGTGCTCGTATTCACAAAACGACCAATTAGCCCAGAAACAAACGACAACACAATCGAACCAAACAAAGCCGGCCAAAAACCGTTAACCGCAAAGCCAATACTGAACGCACCCGCTAACCAGGAAGCCAGGGAAAGCGAAATTGCATTCACAACAAACAAAAACAAACCTAAAGTAATAACAGTCAAAGGAAGCGTCAGCAGTGTAATAATCGGCCTGACAACCGCATTCACCAATCCGATAACCACAGCAGCCACCATCGCCGCCGGAAAACTAACTACCGCAATACCTGGTACAATGTTAGCGGTAATGATCAGCGAAACCGCTGCTACTATCCAAGTTAAGAAAAAACTTAACATATCGCTTTTTTCATCTCCATCACTATTAATTAAGATTGTAACTGTTTGGTCGATCGACCAAAGTTCGGGATACACTACAAAATACCCACATTGTGAGAATATCAGACTTATGAAACTTCGGCAACTAGCAGCATTCCTCTTGGCGCTAACTATCTTCATCCTCCCGCGGCCAGCCCAGGCTCAATCTAAATATTACGCTCCGCCGCTGTCCTTTAGCAACGCCGAACTCACAAGACGCGATTTTTCCGGTCAAATGCTGCGGGCTGCTGAGTTTTCTAACGCTAATATGGACTTAACTAATTTTTCTAATGCCGATTTGCGGGGAGCAATTATGAGCGCTTCGGTGATGACTAAGGCGAATTTGCACGGAGCAAATTTAACTAATGCCATGATAGATCAAATTAAATTTACTAATGCTGATTTAAGCGATGCCGTTTTAGTGGAAACAATTTTGTTGCGTTCTACTTTTGATGGAGTTGATATCACCGGTGCTGATTTTACCGACGCAATGATGGACGGCGCACAAGTTAAAGAATTGTGCACAAAAGCCAGCGGTATTAATTCTCAAACAGGGATTTCTACTCGCGATTCTCTGGGATGTCGCTGATTTGTTTAGTCCTGAATTATGCCCAAAAACGGGTACAACCCCCCGAAACTCATGAGAGTCGAGCCCAAAATTTTAGACCCTTCGACAAGCTCAGGGCAACGCCCTAGTTTAAGCTCCCAGATTCATCTGTGGAATAAATCTAAAATCTAAAATCTAAAATCTAAAATCGACTGACCACCCGTGCGTAAGTCCTAAATTTGTAGAGTCCTCAAATTCTGAGTGCAGATATGATAGAAAAAACTCGTTTTCTCCCTCAAACAGACCCGCCACTTTCACCCCGGCAAACTCTGCCGACCATGTACGATTTACCAAGCGAAGACCCGGAGGAACCTGGTTTGCCTGACGAATATCATTGCTACCAGCCACCTTTATTGCGGCAAACTTTTCAGCCTGTTAATGTTGATTTAGATGATGTTTTTGTTGGCATTGACCTCAATCTTTATTACGATTTGCGACATTCCAATTGGTACAAGCGTCCTGATTGGTTTGCTGTTTTGGGCGTACCGAGACTCTACGAAGGCGAAAATCTACGTCTCAGTTACGTGATGTGGCAAGAACAAGTTAGCCCGTTTGTTACAGTTGAATTGCTATCTCCCAGTACGGCAGATGAAGATTTAGGTCGCACAGTTAGCCAAACAGGAAGACCACCGACAAAATGGTATGTTTATGAGCAGATTCTGCGCGTTCCTTACTACGTTGTTTTTAGTGGCACAACAAATGAAATTCTAGGATTTCGCTTGGTGGCTGGTGTTTACGAACAGGCAGAACTTATCGGCGGATGTTTGCCAATTCCTCAGTTAGGATTGAGTTTGGGTTTGTGGCAGGGAAGTTATGAAAAGATCGATCGAACTTGGTTGCGTTGGTTTACACTCGAAGGGGAGTTAATTTTGACTCCGCAAGAGGAAGCTGAACAACAAGCTGCCGAATCTGAACAACAAGCTGCCGAATCTGAACAGCGAGTGGCTGAATCTGAACAGCGAGTGGCTGAATCTGAACAGCGAGCGGCTGAATCTGAACAGCGAGCGGCTGAATCTGAACAGCGAGCTCAAAGACTAGCAGCAAAACTCCGCGAGTTAAATATCGATCCCGATGAACTCGATTAGTTAGTAGGGTGAGTCAGCTTTGAGCCGTCAATTATTGGTAAATTAACACGCTGCTGACGCATCCTACAACTAGAATCCCACCTCACAATCAATAAATAAACAAAATCAACTTGTTTGTGGAACAGGCTTCTTGCCTGTTCCTGACAGCCTAGAAGCCCACCCCCACAATCAATCAATAAATAAACAAAATCAACTTGTTTGTGGAACGGGCATATTGCCAATTTCTGACAGCTCAAACCAAATTGACTAAGGCTTTGCTTTTTTCTGAGAAGCCGCATAATGCTCGCTCATTAACTGATTAACTTCTGGATTGTAAATCCGTAGATAATTCCAGTAATTCTCAAACACCGATTTTACGTATCCTTTCGTTTCAGGAAACGGAATTTTTTCCGCAAAAGCATCCGGGTCACTAAAACTAAACCTCTTCAACCAATCTGCTACTGCATTCGGCCCGGCATTGTAACTCGCCACAGCTAACATCGAGTTATTCTTGTACTCGTCGTGAGTGTGATCCAAATACCACGTACCGAGTTTAACGTTGTCGTCCACATTCTCCAATGAATACTTTTTGAGGCTGATTTTATCAGCCACCCAAGCTGCTGTTTCGGGCATTACTTGCATTAAACCGGTGGCGCCAACTGATGATTTGATTGCGGGCATAAACCGCGATTCTTGCCGGATTAATGCTGTTACTAATACTGGATTTATTTTGCGTTCTTGCGACCATTTGACAATGGTTTCTAAGTAAGGAAAAGGATAAAGTGCTTGCCAATAAATCGGTTGCTGTCTGAGTTCGAGGTATTGGGTTCTATCATCTGGTTTATCGCGCTGCCGCAAACTACCAACCATCCACAAACCGTCTAAATTATCTCCGACTGCTACTCGCATTAAACCGTCGGTAAACTGTTCCGCAATACTTGGTTCTACGCGGTCGATAAATTCTACTTGCCACAGCGTCCAAGCATCTCTATCTTGACCTAATTGATAGAGTTCTTTCAACGCAGGAGAACCCGCAGTTGGTTCGGGGCGCTGAGGCGGCCGCACTACATTGGGAGACAAATCTCGGACTGTGGTAAAGTCGCCGACTGGCCAGCCGAGAAGTACCGCCGATCGCCACGCAAAATATGATTCTGGATAGCGTAAAATCGTGTAGTCAAATGCAGTCTTGGCGTCTTGTTGCCGACCGAGTTGCTGTGCCCATTTCCCGACCCAAAATGCTGCTTCTGGAGCTTGTTCGCTGTCGGGATTGTTGGTGGTTAATTCCCTCGCCCACTGCCAAGCTGATTTTAAATCTCCGCCTTTGGCATACTGTTGGGCGATCGTCCACCGCAATTCGCCTGCCTTATCAGAATTATTGTATTTTGTCAAGAGCAACTTGCGGGTATCTGAGGCGGATTGACCACTGCGTGCTTTGTCGAGAAGTTGGGATTTATCTAACAAAGCTTCGGGGGCATAATTGGGAAATTTGCTAATAACTCGATCGAGCAAAACGATCGCTTCTTTCGGTTCGCTCAAGCGCGATAGCCGAATTAAACCCAAACCAGTATCTTCGGCATCGGGAAACTCGCGCACTAATTCTTGATAGGCAATTCTCGATTCCGGGATTTTTCCGTCGAGCCACAAACCGCGAGCTTTTCGGTAAATATTTTTGGCGTTGCGGGGAGCTTTCCCGTAAGCAATAGCTCCTTTGCCGTAATCTTGTTTTTCCCAATAGCCAAAGGCAATTTCTTCCCAATCTTCCGGTTTCAAAGCGGTGCTGTTTCGCTGCACCAGTTGTTCCAAAATTGTCCCGTAGTCTTTGACATAATGACCGTATTTAGCTACTAGCAGCATCAAATCCGGCTGATTGGGATTTTCTTTTAACTTGCTCATGGCAATTTCTACGCTGCGGGGATGAGCGGGAAATTCAGTAATTGCCTGTTGCAAATATTCCGGTTTTGACTTGCCTAAAACATATAAAGCTTCCGCTGCTACGGGGTCGCTCGGATAGTTTTTGAGCAGTTCCTGCCAAGCTTTTTGGGCTTTGCCTTTGTCGCCGCTCAATTGGTAGGCTTCCGCTCTTTTTAGGGCAATGTGAGCAGCTAAAACCGGATATTCTTGCTCTAATTTGTCCAATAACTTTAATGCTTTGGCGGCATTTCCTTGCTGGATTAAATCGCTGGCAAGCAGGTAGCGGGCGCGGCTTTGAGGGGAGATTTGCTGCTGCGGGTTCGTAGGTGCAGACTGAGTAGCTGCGAGTTCAACTAATTTCGCCGATCGCTCGCTCGGTGACAGCGACACCAGCATCTTGACTTGCGATTCGGAATTCGCTGCCTCTAGGGGCTGCTCGGCCTTCTGGAATGAGCCCAAACCCATCCATTTCATCGCAGCAACCAAAGAGCCGATCGCAATAACGCAAACTGAAACGCTGATTAAAACAGAAAATTGGGCCCGGCGTCGTTTTAGCATGGGAAAATTTAAGAGAATAACAATAGAGAACCGATCGTTTGTCAAAAGCCATCAGAGGCAGGATGGGTGTTCCACGCCATCACAGGCCGGATACCTGTTTAACGAGAAATAAATGTTAAGAGTGGGGCGGGCCCTTTGGCCAGACCCCAAAACAGATTATTGAGATTGGCGCGAGAGCCGATCGCAGGCGGACTTGGCTGATATAGTAGCAGAATTTATTTCGATGTGGAGCGGAGAATTTGTGCGATCAATCTATTTCCCCGCACCAAGGAAAAACCCCAAACCACCCACTACAAAGTACAATCAAAAATCTAAAATCTAAAGTGTAAATCAAAACATGGAATTTATAGTCACCGATACGCCCCGCTCTGTTTGGACGGGAGACGCCCTGGCAATTGGTCTATTTGAGGACGGCTTGGAACTCACCGGCGAGCTGGCACAATTAGATGAACAACTGGCAGGCACTTTGCAAGAGCTGCTACTGGAAGTAGATTTTAAGGGCAAAGTGGGCACGAGCGCCATCACCCGCGTCGGCGGCAATAATCCCATTCGCAAAATTGCGATCGTCGGTTTGGGCAAAACAGAGGACTTAAAATTAGACACCGTGCGGCAAGCTGCGGGCGTTTGCGCCAAGTTAGCCAAAAAAGAGAAATGCAAAACCCTCGGAATTAGCTTTCCAGTGTGGAAAAACGCGCCGGATGTTACAGCAAGCGCGATCGCCGAAGGTGTAGAACTCTCATTGAATCAAGACAACCGTT
>JARCMA010000366.1 GCA_030248405.1 Microcoleus sp. MP8IB2.171 | reverse complement strand
CTTCAATATTTTCTAGTTCTTCAGGTTTAGGTAAAATCATCATTTGGATTTGACGGGCTACGTCTAATTCTGCGCCCATGCGTAGGTTTTCTCCTTTCAGTCTCTCGTTAAGGGCAATAATTGATTCATTTGCTGTTGCAAGATCGGCGGTGCGTTCTTGCACCATTGCTTCCAGAATTTCGTCCTGCCGTTTGCGATCGCTGATATCCTGTATAATCCCTTCGTAGTAGAGAACATCACCAGAGGAACTTTGCACGGCGTGAGCATCCATTTGCACCCAGATGACGGATTGATCCTGACGATACGCCTCAAATTCAAAATTTTTGACCTGTTCGTGTTCCTGCATCAGCGTCTGAAACTGGTCTCGCTCGTGGGAATGAACATAAACCTGATTGCGAAAATCAGTTAGGCTAGTGAGAATATCTGTGGATGAGTCGTAGCCAAAGATTCCAGCCATTGCTGGATTAGCACTGAGCAATCTTCCATCTGGTGATGACTGGAAGATACCTTCCAAAGCATTCTCAAAAATCCCGCGATAGTTTTTTTCAGCTTGCCCCAGAGCTTCAAAAGACTCCTTCATCTGGCTAGACATGTGGTTAAACGAATCTGCCAGTTGACCGATCTCATCTGCCGATTCTATGGATGCTACGACCTCTAAATCCCCTTGCTGAATTTTCTTAGTTAAAGCAGCAAGTTGACGAAGAGGACGAATGATGGTGCTGACGACGGCAAAGGCTGCCAACCCTGCCCCCAGAACCGCAGCAGCACTGATGGCATAACCTATTATTCTTTGTTCTAGCAGGGCTGCTTGAATGCTTTGGATAGATCGGCCCACCAAATATATACCAACAGGTTTAGCCTGACTGGGTTGAGTCTGGCGAGTATGGTCAAAAATAGGCGTGTAGAAGGTTTCATATTCTTTGTCAACAATAAGGGCTCTGCCTCTAAAGGGCTGGGCACGATCTAGCACCGCAGCAGCAACTTCGCTGGAAAGTCGCGTCCCAATTGATCGGGTTTTTCCATCTATATGAGGAACGTTCGTAGCAATTCGTAAATCTTGAGCAAACAAAGTGACTACAGTATCTTTATCTTTGTCAGCAAATTTCTGGACGCGATCGACCGCATCAAAATTGCGATTTAGCAAGGTTCCGGCTAGGACGATACTGACTAACTTGTTGTTTTGGTAAACTGGATAAGCTGCCATTGCGACTAAACCAATCTTGCCAGACTCAATGGGATAAGTCCCCTCGGGAGCAGGAAGTTTCGATGCTGGCAAATCCTTAGTCTTTTGAGGACGAATTCCTACCCAGGCTTGTTTGTCTAAGCCTAATTTCTGGAGTTGATTGCTGGTGAAAATTTCCACACCACTAATTGATTTTTTGGTTTGGGTTAAATCTTTTAAAATTGCTAAATCGGATAGATCAATCCCAGTTGGCAGTTTGATCGGTATGAAGCGGGATTCGCTGTTGTCAGCTAGGGCAGGATAAGTGGTCAGATCGCCATCAAGAGTGTAAATAGTTTGAGCGATTGTCTTGCCTTCCGCATTCGTGATCAGCAAAAAATTATTGCTCATTTTGGCATCTGTGAGATTTGAATCAGTCAGCCATTCTTGCAAAGTAGAAAAGTCAGGCTGTTCCCAGTTAATTCGATTAGTTTCTAGGATTTTGCCGAGGGTATTTACTTGGACTCTATTTTTCTGTTCTATATCGGCTACCTCTGTTTGTAGTTGTTGATTGCTGATCGAGAGGCGAGATCGGAGGTTCTCCATATACTTCTCGCTGGTAACACGAGAGATAGCTTCTGTTGTCAATACAGCAGGTATAGCGGCTGCAAAGATTAGAATAGAGGTCAGCTTCCAGCGGAGGCCGAGATTTTGCCAGTAATAAAAAGGAGTCCGTTTGGCTGGGAGCAGCTTTTTAAGTAATGTATTTGACGGACGATCGCCTCTCATTGTATTGTTCATTATTTTTGCGGCGTTGGAGAGTTTTAATAGAGCTTTAGAAAAGGTCACGTAGCAATTCGTTCCAGCGCTGCCACCTTTTCTCCGACTTGGCGATGATAGAGATATTGCAGGATTTCTTGATAGATTTGGCTACTGACACGATCTCCTCGTTTACCATTTTCTAGCTTTACGTCATCCACATAGAAATTAATATTGAATTGAATGTAAGGTACCCCATCTTCATGCTCAAGCCCCTTTACTAAGACCTGAGGTTCTTGCCATCTCTGTCGCGGATCTTTAAAGCGTTCCCGTAACCATTTATTTAACTCAGTGACATAATCATCTAGGCGCGTTTCTTCTCGCTCAGGATTAGAAATTTTTTGATAAAGCCGCTGCATACGTCGTTTCAGCAAGCTAATCTTACGCTCCCATTCATCGGGAATGATAAACGCATCGGCATCTAGTAAATTTGGATCACGAATACTCGTGCGGTACCATATTCTTATAAGTTCGATCAAACTATCTTTTACACGAGTTTCCTCAAGGATAAATGTTGTCCGATTGTTTTGAGTTTCAGTCGTCACTTTTAGCCCGATCAAACTTAAGACATCACGATACTCTTGCTGCACATTTTCAATTTCTTCTTTAGACAGCCCCCCTTTCTCTGCAAATTGCAGGGTTACAGTCAGTGCTTCCAGAGACGGAAACACTTCCTCTAACTTAAAGTCCACTTCCTGTTCAGCCAGCAGACGCAAACGCCCGATTTTTTGCTGATCTGAGAGTTCATCAAGTTGGTAATAGCGATCGCCTAGATTTAGCTTCTGATCAATTTCACCCAACGTATCGAGGTGAGCCAGAATGACCTCTTGGATCATTTGCCTGATGGCATGAATCTCATACTCTGCGGGGATTTTAACGTCTGTTGAGTATTGAAAGTAGGAAGTCGGACGGCTGAGATTGATAATACTTTGACTTTGCAAGTTGCTGTTGGGGATGTAAATGTCACAGTGCTTGCTGGGTACATAAAGATGTGTTACCCTCACTCCAATTTTGCGGAGCATGGCGATCGAACCATTTTCAAGCTGCAACATATCGCCAAATTGGAAGGGCGAGTCGATTAATAGCACAACGCCACTAAAAAAGTTTGCCAGAATGCCTTGAGCAGCAAAACCCAGTACAAAGGTTGCGCCACCCAAGGCCACCCAAATTCCCGTCAGATCAACGCCCAACGATCGCAGCACAAAAACGCCTGCAATGGTAGAAACAATGACCGGAATGACCGCTTCTAAAATTGGCAGCAGCACATCATCCCACATCGCCTCAGTTTGCTGAGTATATTCTTTTAAGTAATAAACAAAAACTTGAAGGAAAAGCTGAATTAACCAATAGCTAATTGAAACAATTAACCCAGCATTAAAAAGACTTTCAAAATCATCAATTATGTTGACAGATGGCAGACGATGAAAGGTGAATTTGATAATTACCAGAACAAAAACAGTGAGGGCAGGATAAGCAGAAACGTTGAGCGTAACTAGCGCAATATCGCGTTCAAATTTACGAAAGATGGATCGCATTACATAAAATAGAACAAAATACAATCCAGCAGCGCCGCCCACCGTCAACACCAAGCTGGTGAGGATCAGTGACCACGTACTACTGGACTGAAAGGAAAGGAAGTTGTCTAGCATGTATCTCAAGTCCAGCTTAGGGGGTAAAGGTTATATTCTTACTCAATCTCCAACTTCAACCCAGGCAGTAGTTTCTCCAAATTTTTCAGAGATTTTCCTTGCCAAGGCATATCATTCGATCCCAGCACGATCAACTGTGTCCCTTTCTTTTTGCGGAATCCCAGCACAAATTTTGATAGCATACTAATGCCTGAGCTATTCAAAAAGCTTAATTCTCGCAGGTTCACAGTCATTGTCTCTGGATTAGTCTCTGCCACTTCACTCAGTAAATTAGTAATCGGTTCATATTCTGCTGGACAGCCCAGGCTCAGTTCCCCGTTGAAATTTACGGTTGTAGTCGCAGAATCGTATTGAATCATGTAATCTTCGCCTTTCACATCTTGATTAGCCATCGTCAATTGTTTCCTTTTTTGTTGGGTAGATTGCTATTAAACTGGCACTTGCGACATCGTTGTTACGGTAACAATTGGACGCTCAGTTTGTCCTGTGTCCAGCCTCCAACCGACCTTAGCAGCATAGTCATTGATCATGGTCAACAAACCTAGACCGGAGGTTTTGGTATCTTCTTCTACGCTCCTCTCGATCTGACGCACGTACAACTCGTCTGGATCAGAGGCTAACAGCTCATCAATGAAATCTCTGAGTTTATCTACTCCATCCGATCGCACGCTGTTGACGGTATAAATCACCACAACCACTTCAGTATCTTGCTGTAGAAAGTGAATACCGAATTTGACTTTGTAATTTGAAGCGTCGTCGTTAAACTTAATCGCATTTTCGAGCAGCTCATTGGCAACATAGCTAACGGTTGCATTAGCTTCTTTAATTCGCTGCTGATCGCTTAGATTTTCCTCATCAACGGGAAGAAAGTTAGTGAAGTATTCAGCAACAAAATGAGCAGAGAGACGATTATTTTTCCAGCGCCGCTTGAGCGGACGAGAATTGGGTGTAAAGGTAAGTTCGAGGGAATCATGCTCCGGTGGAAGGATATCAATGAAATCACCAAATATCTGAGATGTTGGGGCAGTGTCTGGGAATGCTTGAGTCATACTTAGAGAATCTCCTGTTTCTACAACATTGTTTTAAGAGTGTACTGAATCATGTGTGTCTACTCTATATAACGGAACTTTTTAAATCTAGAGCTAACTTAAACCAATTATTACCTTCAAAATCCATAGAAATTACCTCAATTAGAATGGAGAATTGTTTAGAGCATCTCAGTTTTGTTTTTGTAGTGCAAACTCCTATAGCTCGCACTCAAACAAAAAAATACTAGGCGACAAAAATGAGATGCTCCCGAATTGTTTACGCCTGATGATGGAATGGGCATTTACCCGCTTGAGATTCTGTCTCCCAAGGATCTGGGACATAGAAATAGTTAGGTTTGAGCAGGCGATT
>JARCMA010000365.1 GCA_030248405.1 Microcoleus sp. MP8IB2.171 | reverse complement strand
CGATCGCATCTTCGGTCGATATTCTACCGGCTACAGAAATAACTACATTATCGGGACGGAAATAGGTTTTGTGGAACTGTTCGAGCTCGTTTCTGGTGAGCTTTGACATAGTAGCTTCCGTGCCCAAGGGAGAGAAAGCATAGGGGTGTTCCTGGTACATCGAGTGTCGCAATTGCTCGAAGGCGATCGCAAATGGCTGTTCTTGTTGCGATCGAATTGCCGATATGGCAATCCGGCGTTCAAGTTCGACTTCAGCTTCCGGGAAAGTGGGCGATCGCGTCAATTGCGCCGCCAACTCCAAAATCTCCTCAAAATCCGCAGAAACCGTCTTCAAACTCACTAAAAAATAGTCTGTAGTAGAGTCAGCACTCAACCTCGCTCCCACCGATTCTACACGCTCGGCAATTTCCAGCGAAGACAGCCGATCGGTTCCCTTAGTCATTACCGCCGACAGCAAGTGACACAATCCTGCTTGTTCGGGCTGCACGTAGCGACTGCCTGCCCGCAGGAATATCCTAGCTGCAATAATATCTGCTGCTGGATTTTCTGCTGCCAAGACAACAATACCGTTGTCTAAAACCGTGCGCTGGATTTCATTTTTCATGGTTAATTTAGTTGGGAACTTGTACTGAGAGTAGCTGAAGTATTGGTAATTGAAAATGGGTAATTGGTAATTTGTAATCGGTAATTACTTGATTGCCATTTTTCTATTTTCCATGTGCATCTTGTATGATGTCATACCGGGCAGGGCCTGACCCACAACATCTAAATGTAACAACATCTATCCCATAGGGTGCGGCACAAGCACAAAGAACCCCGGACAAATGCCGAACATCTCTCCGGTACCAAAAATATATGTATTTTCACCCGTTTACCAATTAGATTGGTTTGAGTACCACGGCTGTATAGCGTCGGGGAGAGAGATATTGTTGAGCTAGGCGCTGGAGGTCTAATGGCCCAAATGATTGAATTCTGGTGGGATAGCTGAGCGCTAATTCCGCAGTGGCGATCGTATTGTAATATCCATAAAGACCCGCTAGCTGTCCCGGCGTTTCGAGCGAGAAAGCAAAATCGTTGCACAGCAAACGCTTACAGCGGAGCAATTCTACCTCGGAAACCGGCTCAGACTGCAATTGCCAAAGTCGATCGCAAATCCGAGATTCCACCTCTTCGACATCCTTCGCGTCCAAGACTGCACTGATAGTAAATAAACTTGATTCCCGTTGCAGCGAGAAAGTGCTCTCGATCCCCTCTACCAATTGTAATTCTTCCCGCAGTTCCCTGACTAAACGCGAAGTCCGCCCGTCTGCGAGCAACACCGACAGCAAATCCAAGCCGCAAGCACTTTGCAAGTGTTCAACTCCCGGGCCCGTCCAGGCCATCATTAGCCGCGCTTGTTCCAATCGGGGGAGACATAGTTCCTGACGGCGAATTTCTATCAGTGGCGGTTCCGCCTCTGCGGTTAATTTGGGACAATCCCACCGATCAGAAAACTGCTCAAAAGCTTTCCCCGTAATATCTCTGGCCTGTTGTTCATCAATTCCCCCGACTACCACCACAGTCATATTTTCGGGCTGATAGTGCGATCGGTGGAAACAGCGCATTTCGTGGGGAGTTCGCGACATCAGCAGCTCTTCCGTGCCGAGTACCGATCGCCTATAGGGATGTCGCTGGTAAACTGTTTCCATCATTGCTTGGAAACCCAGCCAATCGGGACTGTCTTGAGCTTGGCGGATTTCTTCGAGCACCACATCTCGCTCGCGATCGAATTCCTGATCCGGAATCGAAGCGCGCAGCAGCAATTCTGCCAGCGGCTGCGCTGTTTCTGCTAAATAATCGGCCGCAGCGTTGACATAAAAATGCGCGTAGTCGTGACTTGTAGCTGCGTTGGCGACACCGCCGCGATTTTCGATTATTTGGTCAAATTCTCCAGGGGCGATCGCATCCGTCCCTTTAAATATCATGTGTTCTAAAAAATGAGCCATTCCCGACCAAGAATCCGGCTCCTTCGTAGCGCCAGCCCTCACCCACACGTCTAGCGCAACCACCGGTGTGGCCGACATCCGCTGGTGAATGACGGTTAACCCATTGTGCAGCTTCCAGACGTTGGCTGGGAACTCTAAAGCAGTGAGCAGTTGAGACAAGCTAGTTATTCTTAAACTTTAGTTAACATCGGCTGCAACTATGTTAACGCTTTACTGATGTGCGATCGGGATTGATTGATACAGAAATCATCACTGCTATCTGCAATTGAACCTTATAGTCCTGGACGCACGGGGACTCAGAAACCGGGTTTTTTTACGAAAATCTTTCGCACTCACCCACAGATTAGGTAAAAAACCCGGTTTCTTTGGTACTGATGCGTCCAGGACTGCCTTAATCATCAGTTATTTTTTGCTTTTTACTTTTTTTCAAGCAGCCTCAAACGCATACCATCTTTTTGCTAGAAAGTCAATAGCAGGCGCGGAATATTAATGAATCAGTCGGGAGAAAGAGGATATTATCTGAGTATTTCAATAAATTAAAAGATGTAAGAACACTAAAGACATCGAGAGGAGAAACGAGAGATGGTAGCTACCCTAGAAGATACAAAGCGTCAAGCGATCGCAACTAAATTAGCAGACATGAAAGCGCTCCAAAACCTGTTGATCGCCAACGAGCAATTGTTCATCAATTCCTGCAACGACTCCGAACTGTGCGATCGCTTCCGGGATATGCTTGAGGACGATCGCAAAAACTTGGGCGTATTAGAAACTACGATCGTGCAATACGGCATTCAAGCCGAACCCAAAGAAACCAGCACAAAAATGATTGAAGAAGTTCAGAAACTCATGAAAGGTTCTGAACTGACCATGTTTGAAAAAGTCGCTCAGCACGAACTGCTCAAACACAAACAAACAATGGCCGGCTTGTTAATTCACAAAGCCGCTCAAGTAGTCGGCGCCGACATCGAAGCAGCCATTACTCCCCTCAACACAGTTAACTTTGAAAACCGCGCTCACCAAGAACAACTCAAAGGAGTTCTCGAAATTTTAGGCGTGCGCGAACTGACCGGCAAAGACCCCGACCAAGGCGTTTGGGCTCGCGTGCAAGATGCAATGGCAGCCATGACCGGCATCATCGGCGGTGCAGTTACCCGCACAAAAGATGAGATGAACATCGTCGAAATCATCACAATGGATCACCGCAAAGTCGATACCCTATTTATGGAAATCGAAAAAACCGACGATCCGAAAAAATTGCAAGAATTCTTCGGTCAGTTGTACAAAGATTTAAGCGTCCACGCAGAAGCAGAAGAACAAATTGTTTACCCAGCAATTCGCAGCTACTACAGCAACACTCAAGAACTGTACGATGAGCAAGCCGAAATGAAGCAAATGCTCGCCAAAATTAAGGCAATGAGCCCCAGTTCTTCTGATTTTAAAGCCCAAATCAAACTGCTCAAAACAGCGGTTCAGGATCACGTCAAGCAAGAAGAAGGCGATATGTTCCCTCAAATTCGCCGCAACTTGAGCGAAGCACAAATGGAACAAATGGCTACTAAATTTAAAGCAGCCAAAAGCACGATGCAGCAAGAAATGGCTAACATAAGCTAATTCAGCAGCGAGCTAATTTCCACTCTAGCAAAACTAGAGGATAGTTAAACTGCAACCTATCAATCCCGCTACCAAGGTGGCGGGATTACTGTTTTGTATCAACTCACCAAGGTTCAAGAATAAAAGAACTGAAGTCCTCACTACAAACCTGGTTTGTAGTGAGGACTTCAGTCCTTTCTTTCTATCCGTTAATCACAGAGCCGCCATTGGGATGCAAAATTTGACCCGTCATGTAAGACGAATCTTTTGAAGCTAAAAACACGTAACTCGGAGCAACTTCATCGGGTTGACCCGGGCGTCCCAAGGGCGTGTCTGCACCAAATGTCGCAACTTTTTCTGCCGGGAAAGTGGCAGGAATTAGAGGTGTCCAAATCGGGCCGGGGGCGACTCCGTTGACGCGAATTCCTTTCTCAGCTAAACTTTGAGACAAAGAGCGGGTAAAGGCAACGATCGCTCCTTTTGTAGAGGAGTAATCTAGCAATTGTTGGTTGCCTTTGTAGGCGGTGACTGAGGTAGTGTTGATAATTGCACTTCCTTCTTTGAGGTGTTTGAGAGCGGCTTTTGTGAGGTAAAACATTGAGAAGATGTTGGTGCGGAAGGTGCGCTCTAATTGTTCGGCGGTGATGTCTTCGATGCTTTCTTGGGGATGTTGTTCGGCGGCGTTGTTGACGAGGATGTCGAGGTGGCCGAATTCTTTCACTGTTTGTTGTACAAGATTTTGGCAGACGCTTTCTTCGCCGATGTCGCCGGCGATCGCCAGACAGCGGCGGCCGATTTGTTCGATCGCCTCTTTAGTCTTGTTAGCATCTCCATCTTCGTTGAGATAGCCGATCGCCACGTCGGCCCCTTCCTTAGCAAATGCAAGGGCCACAGCGCGCCCGATACCGCTGTCTCCGCCAGTAATTAAGGCTACTTTGCCGCGCAATTTGTCGCTGCCGCGATATTCGGAGGCGAAGGATTCAGGTGCAGGCGTCATCTGGGATTCGATACCCGGTTGCTGTTCTTGATGTTGAGCCGGATTAGTTTGTTGTTGAGCTGGCATAACAATCCCTCTAAGTTATACCTCTATCAATAAAGGTTTTCTGGCGGCGGCGAATCGTTCTTTTTGCGGATAGGAGTCTACTACTAAAGACAGTTTGTGCGATCGGCAGTATGCCAGGAAATAAACTACTTTACCAATACAGCAAAAAGCACGCCAAAACATAATTTGACGTGCAGTTTAAACAAGCTAGTTGCTAATTGCTGAGTCTCGAACTAGAAACCCAACCTCACATTACAACCCGGGAGGCGGAGTAGGAGCACCCAACATTAATTTAGAGTCATTGAGACCGTGATCTTCTAAAAACCTTAGAACCAGCAAACTGGCCTGGCGTTGCAAATCGTCCCCGTTAACAAAGTTGCTAACACCTGCACTCTGAGGTGCGAGCAAAATATCGGCGCTGCTGTCCTGTACCAGAGCCGCCGCTGAAGGGACGGGGTTAATCAGAGGATCGGGGTCGGGGATGCTAGAAGCAGTTACCGTGCTGCCAGTCACCTGATCGATGCTAGCACCAGTTAGGTCTGTTGTCGGTACTGACGCCGGTACGATCGGCGTCACAAACGCATTCGGTCCCGGCACCGTTAAAGTAACAGGGTTGGGCCCTGTCGGAATGGGGAACGGGTTGGGAACGCCCGGAGCGTTGAAAACTTCCAAGAGCGAGTAGGTGCCCGGAGCTAAATTGGTGAACAGAACCTGGCCGTTAGCATCACTCCTGACCAGAGGCTCGGTAGCAGGATCGTAGCGGCCATTCTTGTTGAAATCCAAGGTGAACGGGATGTCCTGCAAAGGAGGTTCGCCCGGATCTTGAATACCGTTGCGGTTGTCGTCCCGGAATTTTCCTCCTGTCAAGTTAAAGAACTGGCCGTTGCCCACCAAAGCACAACTAAACGTTTGGTTTGCGCCCAGAACGATGTCCAGTAGTTGAGTAGTTTGGAAAGAATTGGAAGGCGTTACTTCCCGGACTCGGTAAATACCGGGGGTCAAATTGCCAAACTCCCAGCGACCGAACTGATCGCTGACGGTACTTGCTTCTCCGGCATCAAGGGCGTCGTTACCGTTGCTGTCGAGGTAGATTGTGACCCCTGCGATCGGCTTTTCAAAGCCGTCTCGGTAGCCGTTGCCGTTCAAGTCTAGGAACTTGCACCCAGTGATCCGGCTGTTGGGGGTGTTGCCAAAGACGACGTTGGCATCTTCATTGCTGAGGTTGAACTGCACCCGATCCGGAGTAGTAGGACTAAAACCCACCTGTGGCACTTCCCGAACCACATAATTGCCCGGTTGCACGTTGGTGAAAGCGGCGCGTCCGTTGGCGTCAGTTACTCTCGACTGTTCCCCTGTGTCGAGGACGCCGTTGTCGTTGGCATCAATGTAGGCCGTGACGCCGGGAATGCCCACTTCATTTGTAGTGATGCCCGGTTCGTAACGACCGTTGGCGTTCCGATCGTTGTATTTGAAGATCGTGATGTTGGGGAGCGTATTCCCCACAGCACCGGTGCCTGGATTTACCGGAATCTGGGTGAAGAAGACTGCGGGTTCCGGGTTGATCGGCGGGAACGGGGGCGGAAAGTTCGCCGCAACGACCCGCTGGCCGCCTGCAACTGTTGGATCTGCCACTATGAAAGGCAGTGTTCCCTGCTGTCGCGATTGGGGCCCGGGGGCTGTGACTTCTACCGGGTTCTGCGTAGTTGCAATTGGCGGCTGGTTGGGTATGAATGTTGCAAAGGTTTCCAATACTGAGTAGCTGCCAGCTTTCAAATCTCTGAAGGTAGCCCTACCATCAGCGCCAGTGAACAGTTGCGGTTCGCCCGCGTCTCTTTGGCCGTTCCGGTTCAAATCGAGGATGAACGGGATGCCGGAGAGGGCAACTTCGCCGGAGTCTTGTATGCCGTTGGCGTTGTCGTCCCGGAATTTGAAGATCGGGATTTCGTACAGGGGAGTGTTGCCCACTTGAGCGCAGGCCCAGAT
>JARCMA010000364.1 GCA_030248405.1 Microcoleus sp. MP8IB2.171 | reverse complement strand
GCGGACATCGTTTGTGTAGGCGCGGTTTCAACCGCCGTCTTATCTACAGTTATAATTCCGATTTAAAAAATGGGTTTCAACAGAAAAAGCACCGACGACTGGCCGTGTTTCGTCTCGGTGCTTCTTCTGGTTCGCTCCTCACACGTCCATCAATATAGCTGACTCAGTAAATTGTGTCAATACTTTTTCCAAAAATTGTTTTTCGAGTCGGCTGCTGCCGGGGTGTCGGTGCGGTGAAGCGAGGCAAAACTTTTGCACTGCAAGGGTTTTGGCCGATCGCCCGCGATTGGATTCAGCAGAAAAAATTTTACTTCAATTCCAGCAGCCAGTCCAAAATCAGAGCGTTGACTTCACTCGGCCGCTCGTCGTGGGGACAGTGGCCTGTGTTGGGAATTGAAACAAATTTCACTGGTTTATCATTGGCGGCCAATTGTTGATAAATCTGGCTGCCAGCGATCGGCGTCCAGGGGTCGTCTGCGCCCCAAAGTACCAATAACGGACGATCGACTTTGGGCAGCAATTCTGAGGGTTGAGGGCCTGCTGGGGCCGTGAGAATCGAGGCAAACACCTGTTGAGCTCCGGGCTCGCAGGAGGGGGCGTGCAGGAGTTCTACGAGTTCGTCGGTGATGGCTTCGCGGTTCCCGTAGACTTGGCGCAGGGTGTTGCGGATGCGGTGTTTTTGGCGGATGTTGTTGAAGACAAACGGGCCGATCAGGGGCGATCGAACTAATTTAGTAAAAGTCCCCATCACTACTCGCAGCGGGAAATTCAATTCGTCCGGCCGGTGGTTGAGTCCGCCAGCACAGTTGATTAACACACCGCCGGCTGATATTTCTGGATGGTTGGCGACTACCATCAAACTCAGCAAAGCGCCGATCGAATTTCCGACAAATACCGCCGGTTCCTGTACCAAATCCGCCCAGAAATCAGTCAGCAATTCTTCCCACAATTCCAGAGTGTAATCGAGGGCGGGTTTGGCGGAAGCACCGAATCCCAGCAAGTCCAGCGCAAATACGCGATAGCCGCCGGCTGCGAGTACGGGGATATTTTGCCGCCAATGTCCGATCGAAGCGCCAAATCCGTGAATCAAGATCAGAGGGCGGCCGGTTCCTTGGACGGTATATTGGATTTTGTGACCTTTCCAAGTCCAAATTAGCTTTTCAAAACTCGTTGCAGATACTAGCTGTTGTGCTGTCACGGCTCTTAATGTAAATTTTCGTTAACTTATTTGATCATAGCAGCACCATCCTGTTCCGGGACAGGCTAGAAGCCCATCCCCACAAGAACATTATTCCCCATGACCAATGACCAATTCCCAATACCCCATTACCATTGGTGTCAACTTAAAGTCTTATGTAGTACGGATATACTGTTTGACGATCCTCTTGCGAGATCCCCCCTAGCCCCCCTTAAAAAGGGGGGGACAAGAAACAAGAACGCCATCAAAGTCCCCCTTTTTAAGGGGGATTTAGGGGGATCGAGACTCTGGTAAAAGCGAGATATATCAAGGGTTTTACTCTTAAGTTGACATCAATTCCCAATTACCAATTACCAATTCCCAATTCCCAATTCCCAATTCCCAATTCCCAATTCCCAATTTTTACCTTTTTTCTAGCAACCAATAAGTCATCATATCCCCCTTACCTTTTACTGGAATCACGCCTCGCCTCTCAAACAAATACTTATCTTTTAAAAGCTCGTAAGTAACATCAGTAACTTGAATTCTGCCGGCAAAACCCGTACCCTCCATCCTCGCCGCCACATTCACCGTATCTCCCCACAAATCATAGGTAAACTTGCTCACACCAATTACTCCCGCAACCACAGGCCCGGAATTGATGCCGACGCGAATTGCCAGTTTTTCCCCTGTCTCGGCGCACAACTTTGCTATTTTTGCCTGCATTCCCAAGGCCATTTGGGCGATCGCCTCGGCATGGTCATGTCTCGGCGTAGGCAATCCCCCGACTACCATGTAAGCATCGCCAATAGTCTTAATTTTCTCCACACCGTACTTTTCAGCTAACTGGTCGAAGTGCGAAAAAATCACATTCAAGCGCTTTACCAACTCGGTGGGAGACATTCGAGCAGACAACTCAGTAAAGCCAACAATATCAGCAAATAAAACACTTACTTGGGCAAAACTGTCGGCAATTGTACTTTGCTCTGCCTTCAAGCGTTCTGCGATTGGTTTGGGTAAAATATTTAACAGCAACTTCTCGCTTTGTTCTTGTTGAACTTTTAGCGCTTCTTGCGCTAATTTGCGCTCTGTAATGTCAGAAACAGTACCCTCATAGTAGAGCAGCTCACCTTTTGAATCTCGAACAGCCCGAACATTTTCTGACACCCAAATCCGGCGCCCGTCTTTGCGACATACCATAGATTCAAATCCCGAAACGGCATTTTCAGTATCCATAGCAGCCACGAATTCGAGGCGGCGTTCCGGGTCAACGTACAGTTGCTGAGCAATATTTTTAATGTCGGACATCAGTTCTTCTGGCGAGTCGTAACCGTACAATTTTGCCAAAGCTGGATTAGCGCTGAGATAGCCTCCTGAAGGCGTGCTTTGAAAAATGCCTTCCATCGCATTTTCTACAATGCTGTGATATTTTTCTTGGGCAATACGCAGCAATTCTTCTGCTTGTTTCCGCTGAATCAAAGAACCTAATTGAGTGCCGACTGCATTAAAAACGTCTATAAATCGTGCGTCTTTCCCACCAGACGAAATTTTAAAGAACACTAGGACTGCCAATACTTCATCGCCTACCAAAATCGGCACGCCAAAACCCGCTTTAAATCCGAGCTCTAGTGCTATTTGACTTCGGAAAAAATGCGGGTAGCCCCGGGAAATATCTTCTACCCATTCCGGTTGCTTGGATGCCCAAACTCGTCCCGGCAGCCCTATATTCCGGGCAAATGTCAGTTGTTGGCTTTGGGTGCGGAACGATTCCATCCTCGGGTTGCTTGCATACCAGCCCCGGGCAGATTGCAGGACAGTTCCTTCTGCATCGGGAATCCAAGCTTCTCCGACATCCCATCCGATTGTTTCGCCAACTTGGTGCAGAATTGCTTCTAAAGCTGAGTGAAAGTCCGCAGCTTCGCCGATCGCCCGCGTAGTTTCCAGCAAAAATCGGATTGATTCTTCAGCCCGCTGCCGTTCTGCGATTTCTTCCTGCAATCTAGAATTGCGATCGTGCAATTCTCTGGCTTGCTGTTGCAGTTTAGATTGCAGCGAAGGCAGGGAAAGTTGGTTTTGGACGCGGGCCAAGCCATCTTCTACTTGAAACGGCTTAGTAATATAATCTACTCCTCCTACTTGAAAAGCTTTAACTTTTTCCAGTACATCATCT
>JARCMA010000363.1 GCA_030248405.1 Microcoleus sp. MP8IB2.171 | reverse complement strand
TCATAGGTTTTGATGATCGTCGCCCGCGTTTGAATATTTTCTACAGTTCCTTCAAAGTTTTTGAATACAATTTGGTCATCAATGTGGAAGGGTTCAGTGAGCAGGATCAAAATACCCGCCAGAAAATTTTGCAGGATATCGCGAAACGCAAACCCGATCGCCACACCACTAATCCCCAATAGCTGAACGAGATCGCTGGCTTTGAGGGAGGGAATGACCACCGACAGAGCAATAAACAATCCTGTAAGAACTGTTGTTCCTTGTGCTAGTCGTCCCAGCACCAATCCTAAATTGCGAGCTTGACGGTGAGCGCTGGTGACTTTTCTGACCGTTCGTTTCAGAATTTGGCCAATAAAACAGAAAATTGCGAAAACAATCAGTGCCAGTACAATATTTGGTAATAAAATCAGGAAATCATTTGCCATTGCCTGGATTTTACTCCAAACATCGGTGATTTTTGCTGTTGTATTCACAAGAGTTTTAGCCAATAGATAAAATCAGATTCTATGCCTAAGCGATGGAGTCTGCCTCTACCAAAGGTTAGGAATTTGCGGAAGTGGAGCGCCCTGAATGCTTGCTATCTTGTTGGGGCGCTGGTAGATGGGCGGCGGTTAAGGTTTAAGTGAGAGGGCGATTCCTTCCGGGATAGCTACCCTAGAGGAACGCGAAAGCGAACGCTGGTGCGTACTTTTAGTAATTCAGTTAAGATGAGATATTTGTGAGGAACCACTGTTAAGAATTACCTCAGCTATGTCTTGGCGTGTAGCACCGAAGGTAAGCAAGGTGCGAATCAGGAGATCGAGGGAAGCGGAAGGATCGCCAGCTTCTATTTTAGCAACTCTTGACTGGCTAGACTTAATTCTTTGAGCAAGTTCGTACTGAGTCATTTGTTGGCTAAGTCGGTTTTGTTTGATGGCTTTACTCAGTGCAAGTTTCATTTCTATAAAGGCTGTTTCTTCGGGTGAAAGTCCTAGAAATTTCTCTGCTGTTCCGATAGTCCATCCTGCTGCTTGTAGGCGTTGGCGTTTAGCTGTGTCCATAAAAATACCTTCCTGATATCAATTCAAATTTGGTCGTATTGTTTCAACCGTTTTTTACATTTTGCAATTATAAAATCCGGTGTTTTGTTCGTAGTTTTGTTAAAGACATCGAGTATAATTATAGCATCTACGTCTATTCGATAAATGATGCGCCAATCCTTGCTTGTCCCTGAATCGGTTAGACGGATCTCGTGACAATGAGCTCCGATGCTTGGCATAGGGCGAGAGAAAGGCATGGATAGGCTTTCGCCATCCTGTAGCTTTCGCAGGAAAAATCCGGCTTGAATACGCGCCTCAGTAGAAAAAGGCGGTGTTTTTACTTCCCCACTAAGCCAGACAAGGGGTTTGCTTTCCGAATCTACCATCTATATTTTAGGTTTTTTTAGATTGTATGTCAAATCAGACATATAAATAATATAGCTTGTCTTATCAAAAAATATTAAGGTGATAAAAATTACCTATGGTCTTAGATGAATGGTTGCAGTGGAAAACCTGGTACGCACCTTAGTACAGGAGAAAATTGTATGGTACAATATCCGAAAATGAGAGAAGAGTTATTAGAGACTCTCCGCAGTTTGAGCGATCGAGAATATCAGCATAAAGCTTGGCTAGAGAGCGATTATCCGCCAGGAATCGAGTACGATAGTTTTGATGAGGCGGTTCATTTTCTTTACGATGATACAGTATTGGCAGAAAATCCTGATGCGGCAATCGGAGTAATTATTGAAAATGAAAAAGAAGCCCGTTTGATGTCAGCAGTTTGTCAGGCTATAGATTTAGTTTTTGATGTGTTGGGGACAGAAGCTTCTGATGAGGATTATATTAACTCTTCTGGGTGGATAAGCGTAGTTGAGGCGGCATCGAAAGCGTTGCAGGCTATGGAAACTAAATCGCAGGAAGCGGTTAAGGTTTAAGTTAAAGTGCGATTCCTGCTCGGGATAGCTACAGCGCGTACTTTATAGTAATTCAGTAATAACTACTATTTTGCCAATATTGGTCTTTTCATTACACAAGCCACTTTTCCATAGGCTTGATATGAACCCTGTAGCCCTTCCAGAGTATGAATGATGTCCTCCAAATCTCCACATTTACTTGTCCAATCTCCCGAAGAAATCTGCCTAGCCATGTGTGTTGGGATTTCATCTTCATCTACATAAATTGCTACTTTCTCAAAAGCGACTTCGGGATTACTGCTCTCACAAATCTGATATCCTAAAGTTTGAAAAGCACTTATGAAAGCTGGTAAAGATTCGATTCGCGGTTCTTCAGGCCAGTAATAAGGACGTTGAGAGATAGGCCACCAAGGGCGATCGCACACGCCAGCAGCCCAAGCAACACAGTTATAATCAGGTGTTCTTGGACTTTCTACGCTGTATGTAGTGTTTCGGAGGTTGGGGAAACGAATTTCTAATGAAACAGACTGCATCTAAATTAATTTCTGCTCCCTACCCCATTGTAACCAAGCTTCAACGGCTTGTTTAAAGTTATCTTCAGGGCCAACTGGATCTTGTTTTGCGATCGCGGTAAGGGCCATAAACCAATGATCGGGTTGTCGCTCAAGTTCACGCAGAATCAGCGGGATAACTGGTTTACCGATGCTAATAATTTTTTGGTAAGCAGGATGATTTAATTTTTTGGTGGGTGAAGAGAACATTTCTGTGTCATAACGCCATTTTTCTGCAAGTTCTAAAAATGTTTCTTCCAATGGCTGCTGAGTTTGTAAGTCGGAATGCTCTAGTTTATCCATGAGCTGTAATCGCGCTGTTGATTGGCTTTATGGGATTATAGCATTGTATTGGGATCTGGTGAAAAGGGCGATTCATGCTCGGGATAGCTTCCCTCGCGCGCACTTTAAGCAGAATGCTGTAAATCCGGCTGACTTTTGGCAACAACAAAGGGAGATTCGACATCAATTAGCCAGTTTTCATCAATAACTTTCTGATTCGTATCTAAAATCAGAGTTAGTTCGCCAATTTCATCATCGCCATCATCGCTAACCAGGTTGTTTTCGCTAGCAGATAAATCTGCTTTGAGTAAAAATTTAAGCTTAATCCAGTGAGAAGTCGGATGGTTGTTGATAATGTTTGTGCCGAGCGATCGCCCGATCAACTCTGCACAGATGGGATGAATAAAAGCAATCTCTTCATAGAACTTATTATTGCTATCCCAGTAACCTCTTATTTTGTAATTACAGGATTCTAAATGTTGGGTTGCAAGGTGATTTATATCAATCGGTGCTAAGATTTTAGCAAGTTCATCCCAAATTTTGTGATTTGTCAAAGTTACTGCATTCATCAGCTTTATTCTCCGTTAATGACTTGTCTTGACACCTGGGAAGTGTAAAACTCCTTCAATAAACTTTCCGTAATAGCGATAATCTCCGCCCGATCCTAACACCTTAGATTTTTAGCCTTCCTCAGCAATTTCTCTGGATTTTTTTTCTCCCTGATATCTCAAACCTTTGACTTCTCTTTTAAAGTCATTATATTTCTCAATCCTTTCTGTTAGATTCGTCTCAAGTTTGTAATCGGTTCTGATACCTTCAACCGCTTTTCTAATTGCTTCAGCATCAAAGCTAGTATCGCCTGCTAGCAAAACATTCAGCTTATGCAAAAAAACAACAGCGTCTTCTTTGTTAGCACCGTTCGGATGATTATTGAAGAAACCATCCTCTAAACCCAGGATCTTCTCTGAAGCCTTTTCACGAGTCCTATCAAGTTCTGCTTCAGCAATCCGCTGATCAAGTTCGCGGAACAGAATTTTAAAGTTATAGTTGAACTTATTAAGTGCATCTGAGTCTTTTGCATCTACATCTTTTGGGTTGCTACAGCTTTTTTTATGAAGATCTTTTACTACATCAATGACGATTCTGGCAAAAGCAACCTTTCCTAAATGGGGTTTATCTTTCGAGGCCGCTTTAACGCAGGATTCGATCGCTTTGAACATTGTGTCACCTTCGTCGAGTTTTTTCTGAATCTCTTCCTCCTTGATATCTTTTATGTCGCTATCTGCCAGCCCGCAGATATGCTTTGCATATTTTTGGGCTCCCAATACACCGATCCTCAAAGGAATAATATCTTCTATTTGAGGCTCTTTGAGTTTTTCAGGAAACTTCACTCCTAGTTCCTTCAAGTCACCGATTTGAAATACATAACGTGCTTTTAGTAAAGGAGTCTTCTGCCAGCCATATTTTTCCTTTGTCAGTTGTCGCTTTGCCTCATCTCCAGCTGAGTCGCTGTCCATAAGGACAATCACTGCTGCTTGCTCAGTATCTCTACTACGTGCTAAGTAAGTCATGTAAGGAACATTTCCAGTTCCTCCAGCAGGCACAATCGTTATTTCATTCAAGTTCAAAGTTTCTCGCTTCGATGCACCGCTTCGCAGTAAATGAGTTGCTGCACCTGCCAGCAAAACTTGATCGACAGTCCCCTCAACCATAAGATTACACTGACTGATATAAACTGTTTCAGCGACAAATGCGCCTAATGAAGAACGAAGTGGTTCATAGCGGTTATTGGCAGCACTCTTAACTACTTTTGTCCCCTCATATCCAATTCCTTTATTCAAAACACGGATGCGTTCAGAGTGGTTCTTATCGATGAGAAAAGGAGAGTGAGTAACATAAACTACCTGAGAACTGGGAGTGCCATCTTCAGAACTCGCAACTTCTTCAAAAATCTTCAGTAGATCTTGTTGAGCCTGACTGGATAAGTAGGTGTCGGGTTCATCCATGAGAAGAATTTCAGGGATGCTATTAGGTGGTCGATATGACCTATGTTGAATAAAGTAACTGAGAAAATATTTCAACCCAGAGCTTCTCTCCTCAAAAGAATATTTTGTTTTCGTCCGATCGAGAATACTGAATTCTAAATTATGATCTTTAGCTTGGACGATAATTTGAAATTCATTATCTTGTAGCCAATACTTGGGAAAATTCAGATTAGCTGATAGTTGTTTGTTGATTTTATCTATTAATGCCTGCGTATATCCTATATCATTTTTCGCCATTGCATTGGCTAGTTCAACAATAGCTATATCGCTAATCTTGGCAATAGTGCATATCATATCATAGGCAAGTTTTATTCCTTTTTCTTGATTTGAGTCCTGGTTGTCTGTACTTTTATAGCAATCTTCAAGTTCTTTTAAAAGATTGTTTATGAGTTCATATCCCTTCTTGTCATCATCATTAGATGCCTGAGTTGGAGTAGCTGACTTTTTTAATAAAGTTTTCACTAACGGTGAATGTTCTATTAGTTGATCTAGCAAAAGCCTAACATTTGTTCTGCGATCGAAAGATAATAGTTCATATCCTGTACCTTCAGGCTTTTTATTGATGATTTCAACTAATTTTTGAATCGGTACACTATCTGGGAGAGCTGTAGTAGTATCCAGTCTTCTAGTTCTTGGTAGTATATTCTGAAATTCTTTAAGAGAATCTGGTTTTACTGGATGTGGGTTGGGTTCATCAGGTAGATATATTATTAATTCATCAACATTTTTCCTGAACAATAAAAAACTATTAAATTGTTGAGCTTTCGGAATTTCAGAGAATTTATTGATTTGATCAGCTTCTTCTTGAGAAACGTCAGACCATTCAGTAACAAAATCTGGAATACGTGATTTATCAGCCGTGATGAGAAATCTGTCAGAGTATCGGCAAAAATCTGACGCGGAGATTTTGTTATCCTTATAATCGCGTCCAGTAATTGCTTTTTCTATCGCGGTCAGTAGGTGTGATTTACCTGATTCATTAGCACCCACAACAGCCGTAATTTGCGGCTCTATAGGGACTTTAATGAAAGGGAACCATAGGTCGTTACCATCTGCCTTAATTATTTCCCACGGAAGAGTTTTTATGTTTTTATTGGCTTCTTCGGAGTTGGTGGGTTGATTATCCGTAGCGGAGGATTGCCGATGGTGATCGACGTTGAAAGACTTATAGAATCGGATAAAAATTGCATCTAGTCTCATATTTCGGGAAAAATAGGGGAACACGAAATTTTCTTATAACTCAACAAGGAGAATTGCAAACAGCCCGATCGCCCTTATAATATTCTTAGTATTGGTAAGCCCCAAACCATGTCACTCACACAAACCCAAGTCACCTATACTGAAGCTCAAGCGAATCTTGAGGAACTGTGCGAACAAGTCATCAACGATCGCGATGCCATCATCATCACCCGCAAAGACGGCGAAAACGTAGCCTTAATTGCCGCTGACGAATTGGCAAGCCTAATAGAGACAGTCTACCTGCTGCGATCGCCCAAAAATGCCGATCGCCTGTTAAGCGCCCTGAAAAACGCACAAGCCAGAATTGTCAAACCTCAGACTGTCAGAGAATTACGCCAAGAAGTCAACGAGTAGCTGAGACTGACTCCACAGCAGCCGATTCAGCAAAATTTCCTTCATCTTTGTCACTAAAACCCGTGCCAAATTCAGTATATTCACGTATTCTAGGATGGCGAAAACCTAGTACAATATCTTCTTTCGGAACACCTGCTGCTAGTAAATCGGTAGCCACTCCTTCTTCAGTATCATCATATTGAATCCAGATTTTATCGCCAATTAAATTGATGTGAATTGGTGTAGCGTGAAGGTACTTGTTCTCATTCCAACCAATATCCAAGACTAAGTAGCCTCCTCGTTCATCATCAAATAAAAGTTGAGACTGATAGCCGTCAGGTATAGTATTGCGAAAGTTAGCGTGTTCCCGAAGTATGGTTTTGATGATTTCTTGGTATCTCAATCGGGTATCCATTGAAGTATTGCCTCACTTTTTTTATCAAAAACAAGCAGTTTAACAAGATTATTTTTTAATAATACTTGCCCTAATTCTATGGTAAATACGCTATTGAAAACTTCCTCAGAAATGGCTAGATATAAATTTCGATTTATCTGCATTTCATTAAGAACTTGGCGGTAAAGAATGTACTGTCCTAAAGCCTGCTCCAAATCTTTTACATCCGATCGCCCTACAAAACTCTTAACCTCAACAACAATTTTTTCGGTTCCTTTTTCAGCATTAATTAGACGTTCTGCACCGAGGTCAGCAGATAAGCGCTTGCGACCAATTTGAAGGGGAAATGGATCGTGAGTAATCGTCCAGCCATCCTTTTGTAGGGCACGCTTAACTGTATCGTGATAAATATCTTTAGCTGACACGCATTAGCACTCAGATTAGGAGGATTAACTGCAACCATTATATAATACGTTGAAACTTGTTGCGATCGCCCTTTCTCCCCCTTACCATGCTTCAAATCCGCCGCCGTCCGCCCAGCACATCAGTCTCCGTACTCTACCTCAGCTACAAAATCGCCGTACCCGACTCCGAACCCCGGCACATCCTCGAAGAAATCGTCTGGGAAAAAGAAGCTGAAGTAGCCCAAAAGCGCGATCGCACGCCGCTAGCCGAACTTCACAAAAGACTCCCTTTCGCGCCCCCCATCCGCGACTTCCTCGGCGCGCTCAAAAACGGTAAAACCACACCCGCCATCATCGCCGAAGTCAAAAAAGCTTCCCCCAGCAAAGGCGTAATTCGTGAAGATTTCGACCCCGTGGCGATCGCCCTAGCATACCAACAAAACGGCGCTAGCTGCATCTCCGTACTCACCGATGAAAAGTTCTTTCAAGGAAGTTTCGACAACCTCTCTAAAATCCGTGCCGCCGTCGAATTGCCGCTACTTTGCAAAGAGTTTATTATCTATCCCTACCAAATCTATCTCGCTCGGATTCACGGCGCAGATGCTGTATTATTAATTGCCGGCATTCTCTCTGACAAAGACTTACAATACTTTGTAAAAATTGTCAAGACTTTGGGCATGACAGCTTTAATCGAAGTTCACACTCTCGAAGAACTCGATCGAGTATTAACCCTACAAGGCGTCGAATTAATCGGCATCAACAACCGCAATCTAGAAGACTTTTCCGTCAGCCTAGAAACCACCAGTCAACTATTAGCCTCGCGCCAAACGGAAATTCAAGGAAAAAATATCCTCACCGTCAGCGAGTCAGGAATCCACACTCCCGAAGATCTCAGCCAAGTTGTCAGCGCCGGTGCCAAAGCCGCCCTCATCGGCGAATCCCTAGTCAAACAGCCAGATCCCGGCGCAGCTTTAGCCAACCTTGTCAAGGCGCATCCGCACATCACCAAAGGCGAGACTGCTTGACAAACACCCCCGAATTCTGATAAAAATTGATTAACTGGGTAAATAATCAGAATTTCTAGCCTGCATCGACTCAAGCGCTTAACTGAAAAAAAATAGCACTTAAAGCTATATTGCGTAGAAATATTTTGCCGAAAAGCAATTAAATCTATTCGCTCTCGCTAGTCGATCGCCAAATTTAGCGCTGACAACGCACCCAGCCCCGAAAAATTGATCGGCAAAGCTGGGGTTTTTGTACGGCTAGCAAACCGATAAAAAATCAGGCATCTAATGTCCACCTGTGATGCCCCATGCAATTGCAATGGGGTGTCTGTTCGCTGAGGTATGTTAGCTTTCATGGAGCCAATTCCCCTGCCTTCGTACATTCATTATGAATTACTACTTCAATTGTTAGAACGCAAAACAATGTTTGCTGTCAGTCCACAATCGCCGCAGCAGCAACAAGTTCACCAACTTATTATTACACTGCGTAAAGCCCTTGCCATTCAAAAGCAATTAGAACAAAGCTGCCAGCGATCGAACTTAGCGGTAGAACACCGCTGGTCTTTAAATGAAACTAACCAGAAGGGAGTTAAAAATTAAAAGTTAAAAAACTTAGAGTGCAGACTTTTAATTTTCAGTTTTTGATTTATTCTATTAACTCCCACAGAAAAAGTTAGGACAGAATTATGGACAACAAATTAATGCTGATGATTCCCGGCCCGACACCGGTGCCCGAAGCGGCTTTGCTGGCGATGGCCAAACACCCGATGGGCCACCGCAGCAAGGAATTTGACGCGATTTTTGCTGAATGTACCGAAAACCTCAAATGGCTGCACCAAACCAGCGGTGATGTACTGAGTTTGACTGTTTCTGGTACCGGCGCGATGGAAGCTGGGATAATTAATTTCTTGAGTGCGGGCGATCGAGTTTTAGTCGGCACCAATGGCAAATTTGGCGAACGCTGGGCCGAAGTCGCAGAAGCCTACGGTTTAAATGTCGAAATCATCAAAGCCGAGTGGGGCCAACAATTAGACCCCGAAAATTTCCGCGAAAAACTGGAAGCTGATAAAGAGAAGCAAATCAAAGCTGTCATCATCACCCACTCGGAAACCTCCACGGGCGTTCTCAACGACCTCGAAACCATCAACCGCCACGTCAAAGCCCACGGCGAAGCTTTAATCATGGTCGATGCTGTCACCAGTTTAGGCGCTGCGAATGTACCGATGGACGCTTGGGGAATTGACGTGATTGCTTCTGGTTCTCAGAAAGCTTACATGATTCCCCCTGGTTTGGGTTTTGTGGCTGTTAGTCCGAAAGCTTGGAAAGCTTACAAAACTGCGACACTACCTCGCTATTATTTGGATTTGGGCAAATATAGCAAAGACGCTGCCAAAAATACCACTCCTTTTACTCCGCCGGTCAATATGTTTTTTGGACTGCAAGTAACATTGCAGATGATGAAAGCCGAAGGGTTAGAAAACGTTTTCGCGCGGCACAAACGGTTGATGACAACTACTCGCGCTGCTGTAAAAGCTTTAGGTTTGCCGTTGTTCGCGGCTGACGGTGCAGCCAGCCCTGCGATTACTTCGGTGATGCCGCCTGAATCTGTAGATGCTCAAAAAGTGCGGACTTTGATGAGAAAGAGATTTGATATTGCTCTAGCCGACGGACAAGACCATTTGAAAGGCAAAATCTTCCGAATCGGTCATTTGGGCTTTGTGTGCGATCGCGATATTCTAGCAGCAATTTCCTCTTTAGAAGTGGTGCTGCAAGAATTGGGTCATGAAGGCTACACTCCTGGTGCCGGCGTTGCCGCTGCTGCCAAATTCTTGGCTGAATCCTAATCCAAGTTATTAAAGGATTTTGGATTTTGGATTCCTTCTAAAATCTAAAATCCTTTTAATATGCTTCGGATAACCAATCAAAGATTTTATCCAACTGTTCGAGAGTGACTAAACCGTATTGCCACAGAACCATCGGCAAGGAATTCGGGTCTTTATCACGCTGCCGCTGTTTGTTATCGCCGACACGTTCGGCGACAGCAATTGACGCGGGCGAAATTGCCAAATCTTCTTGTAAAAATCGAATTAATCGAGTGTATTTAGCGGGTGCCATGTGATTTCACCTCTAAGTATAGGACACCATTTTCTGATGTGAACCTGATGTTTTTGATGAGTAATAAGCCAGTTTTAAATTTGTCTTGTTACCGTCGATAGCTTTTAAAACGCTATTAGCGGTTGAACTGCCAAACGTAATGCTGAGTGCTACTGTAAAGCTAACCTTTCCCAAAAAGTGAAAGGTTTTGCAATTTTGCTGATGTCGGCCCGATCGAAAGAGTGATCGCGATCGAACCTAAACTGAATACCTCGGCATCTTTGCAGCGCGAATCAGAATTTATTCTGCTACCTAAAACTACTAAACCAGGTTCAGAGTTTAACTTCATCTGCCAAAATGCAGAATCCGCAAATCTACTTCGGCAAAATTAGTTAGATATTTCGATCAAACCCGAAACTGCTACCAGAAGTTAAGTTTGCCAATTACCGCCAATTAACTTGGCTCGTAGCATATTACTTTAGATAGGTTTAGTAGATTTAGCTCGATCGCCAGAACTTCCAGAGAATTTCTTTTCGTGTTGCTACACCTTGAGGCTGAGTATCGTCTCTCAGGATTGGTAACGAGTCGCTGACTCGTCTCATACCTGCGACCAACAATCTACAGCTTCCGGAAACAAGCTCAAGTCCTGACTGACTGAGATCGACATCGTAGCAAATCTTTCGGTGTTTGTACTGAATCTTACATTAATATCTTAACAGATTTAATCAATTTTTGTAAAGTTTCTAAATTTTCTCCGGTATTCCGAAGGTAGGGGGCTCTCTGGGCGATGGGAACCGGGGATTGTGTCTTTTTGCAGGTTTTACTGAAAGAGTCCGAAGTTTTACTGGAAAAACTCGATTTCAATACGATCGCCCACTTTGACACCGAGTTCAGCAGCCCGCCCGCCCCGGAGTTCAATAACTTGATCGACAACAGTATTGGGCCCGTAGGTAGGACAAGGATCGGCAGTACAAGGAGGTGCAGAAACTTCGATCGCCTCAACCACCCCATCCCGCAGAAAAATCATATCCAGAGAAATCTGGCAATTTTTCATCCAAAAATTGACCTGCCGCGCCGGTTTAAACTCAAACAGCATTCCTCTGTCATCTGGCAAAGAAGTTCTGTACATTAAACCCATAGCCTGCTGTTCCGGTGTTTTCGCCACTTCGAGTTCGATTGGGCGATCGGCTATCCGAGCTCTAGCAGAAACAGGCAAAACTTGACCCGATGTTGTCGCCGTCGGAGACTGAGCCGCCAAAATACCAGTAGCACCAGCATTCGCGATCGGTAAAGTCGGCGAACATCCCAGCAAAAATACAATTACCCCAATATTTAGGAAAGTAGCGAAATAACTCATAATGATTTAAGATTTTCAATGGGGAATTGGTAATGGGGAATTGGTAATGGGGAATTGGTAATTTTTAACCAATGTCAACTGACAACCGTCAACTGTCAACTGTCAACTGTCAACTGTCAACTGACTTCAAGCTTCCCGCATCACATAGCCAACACCGCGCACCGTCTGAATCAAGCGCTTTTCGCCTTCATCTTCAATCTTGAGGCGCAGATAGCGGATGTAAACCTCAATCACATTCGACTCGCCCAAAAAGTCGTAACCCCAAACATTTTCCAGAATTTGTTCCCGAGTCAAAACCTCGCGGGGATGTTCCATCAAATACTTTAGCAGCTCAAATTCCTTCATCGTCAAGTCGATCGCCCGTCCGTTCCGCAGTGCCCGCCTAGATGCCAAATCCAAAACTAAATCGCCAAACCTCAATTGTTCGTTGCTGCTGTTATCCGGCTGCAAATACAAGCGCACCAAATGCAAAAACTCCTCAGTGCGGTAAGGTTTAAGAAAATAATCATCCGCCCCAGCTTCCAGACAAGCTACGCGATCGTCAACTGTATCACGACCGACCAGTAGCAGCACCGGCACCCGATTGCCAATACTTCTGAGGTAAGAACACAGTGACAGCCCCGACTCAGCGCCAAGTAGCCGGTCAATTACAATCAAAGCTGGCTGCAATTCACGGGCTAAATTTTGGCCGGTGGCGGTATTAGAAGCTACTACAGGTTCGTAGCCGGAGGATTTTAAGTCGAGACTCAAGTGTCCGGCGAGAACTTCGTCTGTTTCAACTAGCAGGACACAGGGATTGCGATCGAGAGTAATTGCAGCCATTGAATTGACCGGTGAAGACCATAACTGTTCTAGCACGTCTTAAGGGACAGTTGACAGTTGTCAGTTGACAGTTGACAGTTGACAGTTGACAGTTGACAGTTGACAGTTGTCAGTTGTCATTGGTTGAAAATTCCCAATTCCCAATTACCGATTACCAATTACCAATTACCAATTACCAAATTAAATAATCCATGAGCATAATCGTATTCGGTAGTATCAACATCGACCTAGTAGTAAAAACTCCTCGATTGCCGCAGCCAGGGGAAACTATCATCGGTAGCAATTTTTTCACGGTCGGCGGCGGGAAAGGTGCAAATCAAGCCGTAGCAACGGCCCGTCTCGGCACTTTTACCAACATCATCGGCCGCGTTGGTAATGATAAATTTGCTGAAGAATTATTGACAAATTTACAATCTTATGGTTTAAATACAAACAATATATTAATTGATCAAAGCACTCATTCAGGTGTGGCAATTATCGCCGTAGACGAGACTGGTCAAAATAATATTATTGTGATTCCGGGTGCAAATCACAATGTCGGTGAAGCAGAGATAGAACGTCTCAAAAAACTGTTGTCGTCAGCTACATCGTTGCTGTTACAGTTAGAAATTCCCCTGGAAGTTGTCATCAAAGCTGCGAAAGTTGCTCGTCAAGCGGGGGTGCGAGTTATTCTCGATCCAGCACCGGCTAGGGCGGATTTGCCACTGGAACTTTATCCGCTAATTGACATTATCACGCCGAATGAAGTGGAAGCCAGCCAGTTAGTCGGTTTTCGGGTGAATGACACGGAAACAGCGATTGTAGCCGCTAAACAGTTGCAGGAGCGTGGCGTCAAGAATGTTATTGTCAAATTGGGCGATCGCGGGGCTGTTGCTGTTACGGCGGATGAAACCTTTTTTGTGCCGGCTTTTGCTGTGGAGGCGATCGACACTGTGGCTGCTGGCGACGCTTTTAACGGCGGGTTGGCCTCGGCATTAGAC
>JARCMA010000362.1 GCA_030248405.1 Microcoleus sp. MP8IB2.171 | reverse complement strand
GGAACAAATGGAGTCATATTTTAATTGGGTAAACAGGTAAAAAATGAGTAAAATTACTCATTGACAATAGTGTTTTTAGCTTAACTTGTGAGTAATGATACGTCTCTAGCGAGTTCTCACAGCGAACAGTCCTGTAAAATAAAAATCGTGCTGAAAAATGCGATTTCAAGGGAGCATAAAAATACCCTCTCCGATGTAGAGAGGGGCTGAAAATCCCCAAAAACTTCGCTAAACTCGCGTTAAAAACTGTGCCACCTATCAACAACAGTCCAAGACGCAGCAGCCGGGTTTTTTTTGATCAAACACTTCTCTCCATTCCGGTACCCGGCTAAAAATAACCGGAACGCTTGAGTTTGTGTGCGTCCAAGACTGAGAAATACTTGGCGTAAGCCCTTAGCGGCCGTCTTTGTCAATGTCACCAGGAACAGCGCGTTCCACCCGATCCCAAGCGTCGCGCGTGGCGGGCTTCGCTTTTTCCCAAGTCACATTAGATTTACCGCGATTTGTTTCGTAGTCGCGCTGCAAATCGTCTTCGAGCTCGTTGAAGCTCTTACCAGTACCGTTATAGCGGCTGTAGCCCTCATAACCGGTGCGGTATGCAGGCTGATAGTCGTCGTAAGTTGCGCTCGTATCCGCGTAAGGACGGGAACTGTAGTTGCTTTGCCAGTAAGCATCTTCTACCGTAGGGTCGATCGCCTCGGCCACACCTTTGCCTGCCAAACCGCCGCCAAACGCACCCACAACTGCGCCGACAACTGCTCCTACAGGCCCGCCGATCGCACCGCCGATCGCAGCACCCGCAGCACCCGCACTCGCCGCACCAATACCCGTTCCCACTGGATGAGCCCCTGTTTCCCCCGACAGCGGGTCGAGGTTAGCATCTGGTTCATGTACCGTTTTTTTGTCATCGCTCATGATATTTTTTTCCTTTTATCTAACTGTAACTCTTATTAAATTTACCTTTTAAATTCATATCTATTCATCTGCCTTAAGGATGAAGCTGCTAGCTTAAAAACGAGGGAAATGAGAAAATCCTTCTCCACTCACAAAGTAGTTTTACACGCTACTCTCAAGCGATAAGGTGCGCCGAGGCGCACCCTAGATCATTATGTTCAAGTGAGTTCTGATCTCGGCTCAATTGTGTACTCACTGAAGCTGTGTATTTACCAGCAACTTTAGTTAGATATAAATCTCTTGATTTATTAGTTGCCCGTGACCTTTTCGATCAAATCTTCAGCTTTTTGAACTATGCCTTCTTGCGGGTGTTCTCCCTTGTACTCCTTTAAGCTTTCGTCGTAAGCTTTCTCAACCTTTGCAGGATTTTGAGAGGTTTTGACTATTTCTTCGTAAGCTGCTTGGGGATTGAGATCCTCGAAACTTTCTGCGGGGTCAGTAATTTTAGCTTCTGGCTGCGCCTGACTCCTGTCTTGACCTGCGTAAGCAGCTTGACTGGGTACTACCGCTAGACTTAGCAGACCAATGAAAGCCAGGGTACAGACCAGCAAAATGCTTTGGCTCAATGTTTGTCCTAGAGCTTTTAAAACCCGCTTCATATCAACTTCTCCTGGTATTTTTCCGCAAAAATTATGGTGTTTGTCACCCCTTCACTGCGATCGCACATTGACAACCTTGTTTCAAGCGCAATCTTTGTCGCAGCTACCGCATCTAGAGCGAGCCAAAAGGGATGTTTCCCGCGACCTCCCATATCTTAAGCGCCTGCTTGTTACTATTACTTCTACCAAAAGATAGATTAGTTAGACAAGCGGAACTCATCTCCTATGAGGGGCGATCGCAATTCCTGCGAGGAACCCTATCTCGGGGTTTTCCCATCAATTACGAAGCCCCTGACTCTTCTCTTTCGGCGCGTCTTTCGCGTCTTAGCAGTTCGGGAAAAAATCCCATTACCCAACATTTTAAATTGCTATAAATAACCTAAGTAACTACAAAACAACCTGCTCTATGTCTAGGTTTCTGTTCTGCATGGCTCGTTCAAATAGCTCAGTAGAAAGAGCTTGTTCTACCGACCAAACGCCCGGTTTTTCCAGTTTACCTTCTAACATCAATTGAGCGATGCTGCCAGTCCCTATGCCAGTAGCGGCGGCAGCATTTGAGTGTACCGCTGTCGAGCAAACTTTAGTCGGTTTGCCGTTTTTGAGACCGGTCACTTGCGATCGCACAGCTACACCCACACCGCTAAAATTATTGCTAACAGCAGTCATCCCGTAGCTGACATAGGACAAAAACTCAATCACCGAAGGATTTTTCAGCCAGCTATCGGGCCAGTATTTGGCAACAAACCAAGTCAGGTGATTGTAAAGGTCTGGAGACGTGCCGAATTTAGTAACAACTGTTTTTACTGGGAAAGTTTCGGGCAAAGTAATTGCTTCCGGCATATCGAACCAGTAAACGCCTGTTTTGCCGTAGGGTGGGGGAAATTCTATCGTTTCGCGATCGGTATAGGGTTTAATCTGCTGCATTTTGCCATCAATCAAAACCTCAAAAGGAGTTTGCAAACCTAAGAAAGTAGTCCGCATCACCGTGACTCCAGCACCGCCAGAACCGCCGACAACGTAACTCAAATGGATGTGTTCTGCTGCATCTAATTGCTCGACATCCCGGCGCACCATGCTGTTAGAAATTCCAGGGAAAATCCCTGTATTGATAATCGCAGTAATTCCAGCATTTTTAGCTGTTTCGCGCAATTCTAAAGCTCTGCGAGTAAAACTGCGGCTGTCGCTGACATCAGCATAATTAACACCTGCTTCTATGCAAGTTTTCAATACGCCGGCGTCTCGGTAGTGAAAAGGCCCGGCACAGTGAACGACCAGGTTAGAGGCTGCAATTGCTTGGGTCAAGCCCGCACTGTTTGCTAAGTCTAACGCTAGATAGCGCGATCGATCCGGCGGCAACTCTGGTGGAAGAGAGCCATTGGGGTCGCGTCCGGTAATAGTAACTTCTGCGTCGGTGTAGGTAACAAGGTCTTGAGCAACGCTGTTGCCAATTCGTCCCCGGCCGCCGACTATCAACACTCGGTTTGTCATCGCTCAAAATAGGGTAACGCTAATATAAGTTTCTCTATTTTCAGGCATAAATTCCATCTGCACAAAGGATGAATTTGTGATAATGTTAGAGGTCATGGGTGATATTGCGGGTATCCGCCGGCGAATCGGAGCAAAGCAACTCTCCGAAACAACCATGTCTTACAGTGAATTGATCGGTATTGTTCAAGTCAAACAAGCCTTTGGTTTGACAGCGGTTGAAGGCGTGCGATTTTTACCATCCAATGTTAGCCGAGTGAGTTGTGAAAGATTAGGCACTTGCCTGTTGTGCTAAAATCCAAGTTAGCCGATCGCCCTAATTTGGCAGAGGTTTTGAAGGGCGATCGATATTTTACCTTAAAATTATTAGGATTTAAACACTATGGCACAAAAGAAACATGACTTCTGAAGGTAACGTGGCTGATACGGGTATATTACAAGAAATGTATCAGTTAATGAGAGAAAGTTTAACAGAGGACAAATGCGAAGCGTTGAAAATTATCCTAGAGGATGCTAAACGAAAGGAAGATACTGCCAAACAGGTGAGAATATACCGGACTCAAAAAGCTTGCGGGTGCAAACACAGCCGACATAGTGGAGGCAGAAAGAAAAGGTAAACTCGGATCGGCGACATTTTAAAAAATTAGCGCGAGCGCTCTAGCAATAATACAACTATGAATAAACAAACAGTAGAAATCCTGCTAGATAATTGTGATTCAGACAACCAATCTAGGCAAGCTGAAGCAATTATAGATTTAGTTGATGCCCGAGTGTATGAAGCTGTACCAAAAATACTCAAATTGTTGAATTCAACCGAGGTAAGTATTCGTTCCAATGCTGTATATGCGTTAGGTTATTTGGGAATAAAAGAAGTAGAGACAGTGGGCCCTGCATTAATGCCTCTGCTAAAAGATCCAGAAGAACTGGTGAGGTCTGAAACAGTTGAGGCGCTGGGCGAACTGGGTTATACTCCTGCGATCGCACCAATAGAGCATATCTTAAGAAATGACCCTTCAGCACTGGTGCGCGCATCAGCAGCAGAAGCTCTTGGATATTTGGAAGACCCTGAAGCAATAAAAACTCTTGAGCTTTCACTGCTTGATGTAGATGAAGATCGAGCAGTTAGAGGCTATGCTGCTAACTCGATAGGGATTTTAGGCACATCGCAGCTATTGCCCAAACTGGAAAAGTATCTAAAATTGGAGCTTCCTTTATCAGTAAAAGCTGAATTGCTGGCGGCGAAGTATTGGTTGGGCGCGAAAGAAGACTTGAGTCTACTATTAAGTTTGTTGGATAATGCTGATGAACTTCTAGTAATGATAGTCCTTAATATTTTAACAGATTTGAAGGAACGGGAGCCGCAGCCAAATCTTGCCAAAGATGCCCCTGAGTTAGATAAAGTATTGAGTGCGATCGCCCAGCGATTTCCTTTGATGCGGCATCAAGCTGAAGAAATACTGCCAGAATGAATACATTAACAGAAATAAACGCAGATAGATCATATCTGCGTTTCTCTTCCTATAGATGTTCTCCATCTTAGTAATGTCGCGTTTTGATTCGCTAACTATACAAACTCATAAACAGGAACTTCCAGCGTGCGACTAGGCTGTTTTCCTTTCCAGATGATTTGCTGTAGTCGCTCTACTGTTTCTGGTGAGAAAAAACGCTCTCCTGTTTCTACACACAATCGGGCTGGCACATTTTCAATAATAATGAAATTTCCATCCATTTCAAGAGTATATTTAACTC
>JARCMA010000361.1 GCA_030248405.1 Microcoleus sp. MP8IB2.171 | reverse complement strand
GTCATCTACCGCAGCGCAAGTCATGGCCAGCGTCCCCAATTTTGTATTCTGCAAGTTGTGCTCGGTAATAATTCTTGCCAGCACCGGAAAGGCCGTAATTGACATCGCAGCGCCCAAAAACAAAGCAAAGGCGGTAAAGGAAACGCTATTATTTGAAACGATCGGGTACAGCAGCAGTGCTAGGATGCTTCCCAGGGAAAACGGCACTAAAATGCTGACGTGGGAAGTTAAAATCGCTATATCTAAATTGTTTTTGAGATACTTCGGATTCAGTTCCAAACCAATCAAGAACATGAAAAATATCAGTCCCACCTCAGATAGCACGTTGAGGAAGGGAACGGCCTCGGCTGGAAAAAGTGCTGTTGCTAAATCTGGTGCAACTAAGCCAAACAGAGAAGGCCCGAGCATAATTCCTGCTACAATTTCTCCAATGACTTGAGGTTGTTTGATCGCTCGAAATCCTAAACCTACAAGTCTCGAAAGTGCGATGACAATTAGAACTTCAAGCAGAACGAGAATGGGTATGGGCATGGCGTTTTTAGCTTTGGGATTTTTGCGGATCGAGAGAGCAGGGTACTAAAGCTGACTGAATTGCCGATCGAAAAAAATGGATACCAGCTCGATCGAAGGTAAAAGGCACAAGAGGCGCACCAACAACGCCATTCTCTCACAAGCGAACAAAGGCTTTGGCAACCTCCCACCTAGATTTTTCGTTTTTAAGAAGCGCTTGCGAGTAACTCTAACCGCATCGTGCACACCCCGCACCCAACCCGCCCATTAAATCTCACATCCGGGTGCCAAGCCAACCCTACGGATATCAGATTGTCAGAAAAAGTAGCGCGCGCTGTGATAAACTAGAAAAGTTGTTTAAATTCGCACATCCGGGTTTTCGGGTGTTTCGAGGGCGCAAGCCTTGAGAAATACGACCGGGTGGAGGATTAACCCGAATACAGGAGTTAAAAATACAATGCCAGTAGTCAGTTTGGCTCAAATGTTAGAGTCAGGAGTTCACTTCGGACACCAAACCCGCCGGTGGAACCCGAAAATGTCTCCCTACATTTTTACAGAGCGCAATGGGGTTCACATCATCGACCTCGTGCAAACCGCTCAGCTTATGGAAGACGCCTACGAGTACATGAGAGTGGCCTCAGAAAAAGGCAAAAAGTTTTTGTTCGTGGGTACAAAGCGCCAAGCTGCCGGGATTGTAGCGCAAGAAGCTCAACGCTGCGGTGCTTATTACGTCAACCAGCGCTGGCTGGGGGGAATGCTCACCAACTGGACGACTATTAAGTCCCGCGTGGAGCGCCTCAAGGATTTGGAGCGCCGCGAGGAAATCGGCGCCCTCGATTTGTTGCCGAAAAAAGAAGCTTCGGTGCTGCGCCGAGAACTGGCAAAACTCCAGAAGTATCTGGGCGGAATCAAAACTATGCGTAAGATTCCTGACGGAGTGGTGCTGGTAGACCAACGCCGCGAGTATAATGCGGTGTTGGAATGCCAAAAGTTGGGAATTCCGATCGTCTCTCTGTTGGATACCAACTGCGACCCGGATTTGGTTGACATTGCGATTCCGGCGAACGACGATGCTATTCGATCGATCAAGCTGATTGTCGGCAAGTTAGCTGATGCCATTTACGAAGGTCGTCACGGTCAGCAGGGTGGTGACTCTGAGGAAGACTACGACTACGAAGGTGGCTACGAAGGCGCGGAATATGATGTCGAAATCGAAGAATTGGATGACCCCGATTATGTAGATCCCGACGACGCCGCTGAGGCCGAGGGCGAAGAAACCGAGAGCTAGTATTGCGATCGGAATCTGACACCAGGCAATTAAAAATTAAAGATTGAAAATTAAAAATAATAATTATTTTTAGTTGGATATTTTTAATTTTTAATTGTACATAGCACGAGTCTAAGTCATTAGTAGAGTTCTGGCAAAAGCATTCATTGTGTCAGCGCCAGAATTAATTATGGCGCTACACATACAAAGTCGATCCTAAGATAGACTGGGTATTTCTTCACTTTGGTCTAATCATTAACATTAAAATTAGTGACTAATGACTGATGACTAATGACTGATGACTAATGACTAATGACTAATAACTAATTTTGATTGGGAACTTAAGGAAGATGGCGGATATATCTGCAAAACTTGTTAAAGAACTGCGCGAGAAAACCGGCGCGGGCATGATGGACTGCAAAAAAGCCCTGGTTGAAAACGATGGCGATATCGAAACATCCATTGAGTGGCTGCGGAAAAAAGGTCTGGCTTCGGCAGGTAACAAAGGTGGACGAGTTGCCTCAGAAGGTATAGTAGGCAGCTATATTCACACCGGTGGTCGCGTCGGCGTGTTGGTGGAAGTTAACTGCGAAACAGATTTTGTCGCCCGCCGCGAAGATTTCCAAGCTTTGGTGCGAAATATTGCGATGCAAATTGCAGCTTGCCCAAATGTGGAATACGTGAAAGTTGAAGATATCCCCGCCGAAATTGTCGAAAGAGAAAAGGCAATTGAAATGGGCAAGGATGACTTGGGCAACAAGCCGGACAACATCAAAGAAAAGATTGTTCAAGGGCGGATTGAGAAGCGCATGAAAGAGTTATGTTTGATGGATCAGCCTTTTATTAGAGATCAGAATATCTCGGTGGAAGAGTTGGTGAAACAAACGATCGCCCAAATTGGCGAAAATGTCCAAGTGCGCCGCTTCGTGCGTTTTGTCTTGGGCGAAGGCATTGAAAAGGTAGAAGCTAACTTTGCCGATGAAGTGGCAGCCCAAATGGGTGCTAAATAATCCCAAATTAAGATTGAGAATTAAAAATTAAAAATGTGAAAAATCAAGTTTTCACATTTTTAATTTTTAATTTTTAATTTTTACAGGACTTATGGACAGACTATATTTGTATGAGGTACACTGCAAACCTTGCTACTACAGACAGATAGTGTAAGGATTTAAAACTTGCGTCAGTCCTATTTTAATTTTATACGAGAGATATGGTGCGACCAAGAGAGCGAATAGAGCAAGATTTGGCAGGACTCGAAGAGGCTTTAGCAGCCTTGAAGTTGGAGTTTAGCAATACCTACGAAGGTTATTTAACTGCGTTGGGACAAGCGGTGCGGCAGCAGTTAATTTTGGCTTGCTATCACCTTTGCACTCAAGCAGTACCGGAGTCGTTTCTCAAGTTGTCCTTCGAGGGGAGGCAAAAAATGCAGCAGTCTGTAAGGGCTTTGGCTGCGGCGTCGGAGGAAAAATTGCGATCGCTGGTGAGTGAATCAGAAGCAGATGAAGAAATAGAGGAAGAGGAAGAAGAGGAAGAAGAGGAAGAGGAAGACGAAGAGGAAGACGAAGACGAAGACGACTTCGACAAAGACGAAGAGGAAGAAGAGGAAGAAGAGGAAGACGAAAAGGAAAAAAACCAAGTTTCCGCAATTAACTATCTATTTTCATTGGCAAATTACCAATTGCCAAATGCCAATTCCCCTGAAAGTTTGGCACGCTGGCAAAAGAGTATTGAAAAGTCGATCGTCCATATACTCAAGCTGCTTTCTCGCGACACCAACCGCTTGCTGCAACAGTCGGGAATTTTGCCGAGTCAATTGCCAGAACCGGTTCTAGAAGCTGCTTCTCAGGCTGAATCCTCCGGCGATAGTGTTGCCGGGCCGCCTAACTTATTAAACTTAATCATTGAAACCGATGCCTCATCAGCATCGCGAAAATTGGCAGCAACCTTTGGTAGTAGGGCCCTGCACATTACAGCGATTAAACTGCGGCTATCGGAAATAGAGTTTGCCGATGCGGGAACCTCGGCTTGGCGCCAGCAAATTCGTAACCTGTCTGTAAAGTTGAACTCGCTGGGCCGCGATTACCAGAAAAAGCAGCGGGAACTCGCTGTGGTGGAGGCTGAGTCGGCTTGGCGATCGAGTTGGTTTGAAGATTAGTCAGTTGTCAATTGACAGTTGTCAGTTGTCTGTTGACAGTTGTCTGTTGACAGTTGACAGTTGACAGTTGACAGTTGGCAGTTGTCAGTTAACAGTTGTCTGGAATTCTTGAGCTATGATTAATAACTAATGACTAATGACTAATGACTAATTACTAATGACTGATGACTAATTACTAATGACTGATGACTAATAACCAACCCGAATGGCAGCGATTGCAAAAAGCTCTTTCCGTAGAAGCCGATCGCGGATTTAACGACATCCAAGGCAGTCAATACCGCTTCAGCGAGTTTCTGGGCCTGAGTTTGAGACAACTTGCAGGTTCTGTGGCCGCTTCGGCGCGCGATCGCGCCCGACAACTAGCCGCTGAATTTGACATCTACCCTCAGAAGGATCTCGAACAGCGCCAACATTCGATCGCCATTACGGTCAGTTTCCTGAAACAAATGGAGCAAGTTTGGGAACAAGAAACTCGCCACCAAGAAGAACAGGCAGGACAAGTCAGACCCGCAAACGCTCCCGAACCAACCGCCCCAGCAGTTTCCGTTCCCCGAACTGCACCCCTGAGTACAGCAACCGCAGCAGCCAGTCTAACTCTTGACCAACCGTTAACGCGCGTGACCGGCATCGGCCCCGCCAACGGCAACCGCTTGCTAAAACTCGGTTTAGACACCGTATACGACCTGCTTTACTACTATCCCCGCAACCACATCGACTATGCCAAGCAAGTACGAATTCGCGAACTTGTAGCCGGGGAAACTGTCACTTTAATCGCTGAAGTAAAGCGCTGCAATTGCTTTTCTAGTCCGAAAAATAAGAAGTTAACCATATTAGAAGTAATTTTAAAAGACCGAACCGGAGAAATAAAAATAAGTCGTTTTTTTGCAGGCCCTCGCTACAGCAATCGCGGCTGGCAAGAATTCAAAAAGCGCGAGTATTGTACCGGTGCAGTGCTGGCAGCTTCCGGGTTGGTGAAGCAGGGTAAATATGGAATTACTTTAGAAAATCCTGAGTTAGAAGTATTAGACGACTCCGGCGGTGCGATCGAATCTATGAAAGTCGGCCGCCTGATACCAGTGTATCCGCTGACGGAGGGGGTGGATGCTGGTTCGGTGAGGCGATCGATCTTAGCTGCAATGCCGGCCGCGAAACTGTTGCCGGAATCGCTACCGGATGATTTGCGCGATCGTTACGGTTTAATGGGTTTAGCCGATGCTGTGACTAATATTCACTTTCCCCTCGATCGCGATTGTCTATCCGCCGCCCGGCGCCGCCTAGTTTTTGACGAATTTTTTTACCTGCAATTAGGGCTGTTAAAGCGCCGCCAAACCCAAAGAAAAGCTCAAGCTAGCGCCGTCATCCTTCCTAGCGGCAAATTGATCGAACATTTTTATGAAATATTGCCTTTTGCGTTGACTAATGCTCAGGAAAGAGTAATTAACGACATCCTCAACGATTTAGCTTCGCCCCAACCGATGAACAGATTAGTACAAGGCGATGTCGGCGCGGGCAAAACCGTAGTCGCCGTAGTCGCAATGCTAGCAGCAATTCAATCCGGTTATCAAGCCGCTTTAATGGCACCGACGGAAGTTTTAGCAGAACAACATTATCGCAAATTGGTAGGTTGGTTTAATTTGATGCACTTGTCCGTCGAACTGTTAACTGGTTCAACAAAAGTAGCAAAACGCCGGGAAATTCACAGCCAGTTAGAAACCGGACAATTGCCAGTTTTAGTGGGAACTCACGCGCTGATTCAAGATACGGTGAATTTCCATAAATTGGGTTTGGCAGTAATTGACGAACAGCACAGATTCGGCGTGCAGCAGCGCGCTAAATTGCAGCAAAAAGGCGAAGCTCCCCACGTTTTGACGATGACCGCAACTCCCATTCCCCGGACTCTGGCGCTGACGCTGCACGGGGATTTAGACGTGAGTCAAATTGATGAACTCCCCCCCGGTCGGCAGGCGATTCAAACGACCGTCCTGTCTGCCAAAGAACGCAGCCAAGCTTACGATTTGATTCGCCGGGAAGTGGCGAGCGGGCGCCAAGTTTATGTGGTGCTGCCGCTGGTGGAGGAGTCGGAAAAGTTGGATGTGCGATCGGCAATTGAAGAAAAAGAGAAACTTGAAAAAAGCGTATTTCCTGAATTTAAGGTGGGTTTGCTCCACGGCAGGATGAGCAGTGCTGACAAAGATGAGGCAATTACTAAATTTCGAGACAAAGAAACTGATATTTTAGTATCTACTACTGTCGTCGAAGTGGGAGTAGACGTGCCGAATGCAACGGTAATGCTGATTGAAAATTCTGAGCGTTTTGGACTGTCCCAACTGCACCAGTTGCGGGGTCGAGTCGGTCGGGGCAGCAACCGTTCTTATTGTTTGTTAATGCCCGGTTCCAAAACAGCGGAAGCTATGCAGAGAATGAAGGTTTTAGAACAATCTCAAGATGGCTTTTTTATTGCGGAAATGGATATGAGATTGCGCGGCCCGGGTCAAGTTTTGGGAACTCGGCAGTCGGGTTTGCCGGATTTTGCTTTGGCGAGTTTGGTTGAGGATCAGGAGGTTTTGGAGTTGGCGAGGGCGGCGGCTCAAATGGTAATTGAGAGTGATGAAAGTTTGAATCAGTGGCCAGTGGTGCGCGATGAATTGGAGCGGAGATATCAGCGGATGATGAGTGGGTCGATTTTGACTTAGACATACGGTTGAAACCGCTAGGTCTTCTCTTCTCTTAGACGGCGGTTGAAACCGCTTCTACACAAACGAAGTCCGCCTCCGCGGACTGAATAAAATAACGTAATTTTAATTGCCCGTTCTTCAACCTGCGGAGGCAGGTTTTGTTTGTGTAGACGCGGTTTCAACCGCCCGGTCTTCTCTTTGTCTGGGTTATTTTTATGAATTATCCGGCTTGGGGCACTTATTCACCCAAGAATCCTTCGCAGGAATGACGGAGAAGTGTCAAAATTAAGATAGTCCTGCCAAAAACAGGGAAAAGGAAATCCAGCCCGTACTCGCTGGTAAGGTAGCATTAATTCCTCGCTTGTCACGCTTGCAGGTGGTCGCCGACGGTTCGTCGCATTTAATCTCAACAGTAATTATGAAAGATCTCACTCGTTATCGAAATATCGGCATCTTCGCCCACGTAGATGCTGGCAAGACCACCACAACTGAAAGAATCCTGAAACTGACGGGTAAAATCCACAAAATTGGTGAAGTTCACGAAGGCGCGGCGACGACTGACTTCATGGAACAGGAGCAAGAGCGCGGTATTACGATTCAATCCGCTGCTACCACCTGCTTCTGGAACGACCATCAGCTCAACATCATTGATACTCCGGGACACGTCGATTTTACGATCGAGGTTTACCGTTCGCTGAAGGTTCTCGATGGTGGCATCGGTGTGTTCTGCGGTTCCGGTGGAGTTGAACCGCAATCTGAAACTAACTGGCGCTACGCTAACGATTCTAAAGTTGCTCGTATCGTCTACATCAATAAGCTCGATCGCACGGGTGCAGATTTTTACCGAGTTGTCAAGCAAGTCGATAAAATCCTCGCAGCTAAACCGATGGTGATGGTATTGCCGATCGGCATAGAAGAAAAGTTTTGCGGCGTAGTCGATTTGCTGACCCGCAAAGCCTGGATCTGGGATGACTCCGGCGATCCGATGAACTATACAATTAAAGATGTCCCCGCCGATATGGTCGATGATGTCGAAACTTGGCGCGAACAGTTGATCGAACTGGCCGTGGAGCAAGACGACGCTCTGATGGAACAATATCTCGAAGGCAATGAGCCGAGTATTGATGACCTCAAGCGCTGTATTCGCAAAGGTACTCGCGATCGGGCATTTTTCCCCACCTACTGCGGCTCATCGTTTAAAAACAAAGGCGTGCAGTTGGTTCTCGATGCCGTAGTTGACTACCTGCCAAACCCGATGGAAGTCACACCGCAGCCAGAAGTCGATCTCGATGGCGAGGAAACCGGCGAGTTTGCGATCGTCGATCCCAATCGGCCATTGCGGGCACTGGCGTTTAAGATCATGGACGATCGCTACGGTGCTTTAACGTTCACGCGCCTGTACTCCGGTAAGTTGTCCAAGGGCGACACCGTACTCAACACCGCCACAGGCAAAACCGAGCGCATCAGCCGTTTGGTGGAAATGCACGCCAACTCTCGCGAAGAAATTGAATCGGCCCAAGCAGGGGACATTGTGGCGATCGTCGGCATGAAAAACGTCCGCACCGGACACACCATCTGCGACCCCAAAAATCCCGCAACCTTAGAGCCGATGGTATTCCCCGATCCCGTTATTTCGATTTCGGTCAGACCGAAGGTGAAAGGCGGCGAAGAAAAAATGGGAGCAGCCCTCACCAAGATGGTACAAGAAGACCCATCCTTCCACATGGTGACGGATCAAGAAAGCGGCGAAATGATTCTCAAGGGGATGGGCGAGTTACACCTCGACATCAAAGTAGACATTCTCAAGCGCACCCACGGCATCGAAGTAGAAGTCGGCGAACCACAGGTAGCCTACCGCGAGTCGATTACCAAGCGCCTCGAAGACGAATACACCCACAAAAAGCAATCAGGTGGTTCCGGTCAATTTGCCAAAATCGGCTATGTGATCGAGCCTGGTGAGGTTGGAAGTGGCTTCCAGTTTGAGTCAAAAGTGACAGGTGGTAGCGTGCCGAGAGAATATTGGCCAGCCGTGGAAAAAGGCTTTGAAAGCTGCATCGACAAAGGCGTCTTGGCCGGATTCCCCTGCCTAGACTTGAAATTCACGCTTCTAGAAGGCGGTTTCCACCCCGTTGACTCGTCAGCGATGGCCTTTGAAATTGCGGCCAAAGCGGCCTATCGGCAGTCTTTGCCGAAAGCTGGGCCTCAGTTGCTCGAACCGATTATGAATGTCGATGTATTCACTCCAGATGATTACATGGGCGACGTGATCGGCGACCTCAACCGCCGCCGGGGGATGATGAAATCTCAGGAGACAAGCCAGACAGGAGCACGGATCAAGGCAGATGTGCCGTTGAGCGAAATGTTTGGTTACATTAGCGACTTGCGTACTATGACATCTGGGCGCGGCCAGTTTTCCATGTCCTTCTCGCACTATGCTCCTTGTCCGAGCAACATCGCTGAAGAAGTGATTAAGGCGGCAAAAGAGCGTCAAGCTGCGAAGTAGTGTATTAAGTGCGATCGAATCGATTCGTCGCACTCAATCACCTATGTTAAAAACTAGATTTTTCTAGTTTTTAACAAGCGGTTAATACCTCGCACTGCCTGAAAAGGTAGCCAGAAACCGGGTTTTTTCCCTGATCTCATCGCTGCGGCGAAGGATTTAGTGAAAAAACCCGGTTTCTTCGATCTTGGTGCGTCCGCGATTGTTAAAATTATCTGCGTTGATTTGCGTTAATCGGCGGTTTCGCGATCGATCGCAGATTTATGCAATAAGTCAAATATAATACAATACGGTTTACTTAAGACCGAACAAGTGGTAAACCATTACTCACAAGTTAAGCTAAAAACACTATTGTCAATGAGTAATTTTACTCATTTTTTACCTGTTTACCCAATTAAAATATGACTCCATTTGTTCC
>JARCMA010000360.1 GCA_030248405.1 Microcoleus sp. MP8IB2.171 | reverse complement strand
GCTAAAGGAAATGCGTAATAGCGAATTTAGCTGTGTAAAATCTTTGCTGAGTCAAAAAGCGCGGCAGCAAGCAAAACACGCGAATAGAACCGACGATTTACAATTAAACTTGCAAGATGCGTCGGTAGCTATGGATTCTGTCAGACTCGCAAAAATTGTTGAAGAACTATTGGACAATGCCTTCAAATTTTCTTTAGAAGGAACGCCTGTTTTATTAAGCACTGTCATCGAAAATCAGACTTTTATTCTGTCTGTCAAAGACCAAGGCCGCGGCATGACTACCGATCAGATTGCACAGCTAGAAGCTTACAGGCAGTTCGATCGCAAACTTTACCAACAAGCAGGTTTAGGATTGGGTCTGGCTATTGTTCAACGCCTTGTAGAATTGCACGGAGGAGAATTTAAAATAGAAAGTTTACCGCAGCAAGAAACAATAGTTTGCGTTTCTCTGCCTGTCTAAACAATGATTATACCAGTTTCAAAAAAAATGTAACTGTAGGCACACTCCCAACCATTATGGAATAAATCCTTCCCAATTCTAAAATCTAAAATTTAAAATTGTATTATGGAGGAGCGATCGCTCCTTTCAGACACCGCTGCATATAAATTTGAGCTACCTTATCATTAGGGTTGATTTCCAAGCAGGCCGAAAACAATCTTATAGCTTCGCCACACTTGTCACTATTGTAGAGTACCAAAGCTTGCTCAAAGATTGTCTTTGTCTCTAACTTTTTCTGTCGTAACTCTGGCGGATCGGCCGCAAATACTTCATAAAGTGTTACCATTCGCGATTTGCCTTTAACTGTTACGCGATCGATCAACCTCAAATCATAAAAATCGTTTAACTGTATAAAAGTATTGTGAGTAATTAACATCGAAACTTCATACTCTTTCGTCAAAGTTTCCACGCGGGAGGCTAAGTTTACCGCATCGCTAATCACCGTGCTGTCCATCCGACTTTGGCCGCCCACCGTGCCTAACATCAAAGAACCCGTATTGATGCCAATGCCAATTTGCAGCGGCGGGCAATCGACCTGATTACGACTAATATTATACTCGTTAAGCTCTTCTAGCATTGCAATTCCAGCTTTCACAGCATCGTCCGCACTGCCATCAAACAGCGCCATAATCGCATCGCCAATGTATTTATCAATAAAACCAAAATTGTCAGTAATTGCAGGTTCCATCCGCGACAAATAACCATTAATAAATTGAAAATTCTCTTCGGGATTCATCCTTTCCGAAAGAGAAGTGAAATCGCGGATATCTGAAAACAGCACCGACATTTCTTTCTGTACCTGATCGCCTAATTTGACTTCCAGAATACTTTCATATCCCAGAAAGTGGAGAAATTCGTGCGGCACAAACCGCCCGTAAGCATCTGTTAATTTTTCTTCCGCTGCTAAAGCTTTTTGTAACTCGTCTGTGAATTGTCGGCGCTCGGTTTCTACCTCTAGACGTTCCGTGATGTCTTGAAAAGCCGTGATCGCATAAACTATGTTTTTTCGTTCGTCGTAGATTGGAGTCGCCCAAACCTCGATCGGCACAATCCGATCCGACCCATGAACTTCTAAATCGTCCATACGCACAAATTCTCCCCGCAACGCCCGAACAATCGGTTGGCTATCCCTCGGATACAATTGATTAGTTCCAGCGTCGTAAAAATGATAAGCTTCAGGAAATTGGTCAGTACCCCCATCAAAAATTAAACCTTGGGCTAGTATCCTTTCGCCCCAAGAATTCATGTAAAAAGGTTTACCCTTACCATCGACAACAAATATTCCCACTGGCATCGCTTCCAGGAATTGAGTCAATCGGCTTTCGTTTTCTGACAGTGCCTCATTTAACTTTTCTTCGGCTGCCAAAGCTTTTTCTAAATCATTAGTAAACCTGATTCGTTCCACTTGCACCTGTCTTTGCAAACTAATATCCTTAGCAAAACCCTGATAGTAAAGCACTTCACCATTAGCATCATAAACTGTGCGCGCATACTCAGAAATCCAGATAATGCTGCCATCTCGACAGTAAACCTGAGACTCAAACTCACACAGAGTACCGTGCTGTTTCATCAGCGCCAGAAACTCTTGACGGCGGTTCGGTTCCACGTACAATTGCTGCTGAATCTCATTAATACTTTCTATCAATTCTGACGCGGAATCGTAGCCGTAACTTTCCGCCAGAGCAGGATTCGCACTAATAAAATGTCCGTCCGGCGTCGTCTGAAAAATACCTTCTAGAGCATTTTCAAATATCCCGCGATACTTCTCTTCAGCTTGAATTAGCGCCGCTTCAGCTTCCTTCCGTTCAGTTATGTCACTAAAAGCAATAATCGCATAGGAAATCTCGCCTGTAGAATCATAAATTGGAGTTGCCCAACTCTCTACAGGAATAATCTTACTAGCTGTACGAATTTCTACACCCTCAGTCCGCAGATTTTCGCCCCGAAGCGCCCGCATAATTGGCAATTCTTCCACGGGGCATCTCTGATTAGTCCCGGTTTTATAGAATTGATAAATTGCTGCTTTTTGCTCTGAATTAATATGCGGCACAGTGCCTTTGCCAAATATCTCCTGCGCCTTCTGATTTGCGTAAAAAGATTGACCGTTCGCATCAAGCACGCACACGCCCAATGGCATAGCTTCTAGATATTGCGTCAAGCGACTTTCGTTTTCATGGAGTTTGGCAATCAGCATTGCCTGCTTGCGGTTTAATTTTACCAACTCCTGATTCATTTCCTGAAGTTCTCTTTGTTTTTCAGCTAATTGTTTATCTTGAAAATATCTATATATTGCCTCAGTGACAGTTAATTTTAAGTCATCACATTGCCAAGGCTTAGGTATGTATCGGTACAATTTAGCATAGTTAATAGCATTGGCTACCGCCTCCAAATCTGCCTGCCCCGTCAACATAATCTTGAGACAGTTCGGCGATATGGCATGAATGCTCCTTAATAGCTCATCTCCTTTCATGTTCGGCATGATATGATCCGAAATTACCAAAGGAACTTCATACTGTTCTGCTAAAAGTTCTGACAGCAACTCTAAAGCTTCTTCGCCACTTTGGGCCGTTTCAATTAAATATTTATCTTCAAAGGCTTTTAGCAGATCTATTTCCAGACTATCGAGTATAGTCTGCTCATCATCGACACAAATAATGACTGGTTTTTTCATAAATTTGCTAGACCCGACTTAATCGCTTCAATTAATTCTTGATTTCGCCAAGGTTTTTCTATGAAAGCATGAAGATTTGCTTGAGTTCTTGTGCGTTCGATTGCTTCTTTATCTGCTTGTCCTGTCAGCATCACTGTCACAATTTGCGGATATTTTTGATGAATTTTAATCAGCAACTCATCTCCTTTCATTCCGGGCATCAACCAATCAGAGACAATTACTAAAATGTTAACCTCATCTTCACATAGCTCTTCAATAATTTCCAGGGCTTCGGCAGCACTTTCAGCAAATTCGCAAAGATATTTACCGTTAAATGCCTGTTGCAGTTCAATTTCCAGACTTTCCAACACTCCTACTTCATCGTCCACACACAAAATTGCTGATTTAGACATCGCTAGTTTCCTTCTTTAGTGTGGCAGGGTGAACCCCCATGGGCAGCACACCGTTTTCCAAATTCTACATTCTGCGCGGGTAGACTGCAAATTTTAGCCCCAGACTTCAGTCTCCGGCGCTTTACCTACTCAGTTAAATTAATCGGCAAAGACACGGTAAATGCTGTTTTACCGGGCATCGACTCCACATCAATTTTACCCTGATGTTTTTCAATTATTTTTTTGACAATATCCAATCCTAACCCGCTGCCTTCTCCCGCAGGTTTAGTAGTAAAAAAAGGCTCAAAAATTTTCGGAATAATCTCTGGTTGAATCCCGTTACCGCTGTCAATAATTTTTACCAAGACGTTGGTATCTTGTTGTACCGCGTCAATTCTTAAAGTTCCTTGATTGTCCATCGCTTGTAAGGAATTGTGAATTAAATTTGTCCAAACTTGATTGAGTTCGTCGGGATAACACAGTACCGCCGGTAATTGATCTTGATAGTTTCTGACAACTTCCACACCCTGCTTGATTTGGTTTTGATAAAGGGTTAATACCGTTTCAATTCCATCCGTAATATTAACCTGTATTTTTTCCCCATTTACATCGTAACGCGCGTAATTTTTCAGAGCAAAGACGACTTTTGCAGCGCGTTCAGTAGCGGTAGCGATGGTTCGGGCGCTTCTGTGAATGCTAGCAAAGTCGTAGGCTGTTTTTATAATATTTTCGCTGTCAGGATCTTTTAGCAGAGGCAAGAATTCTTGCAGATTTTCTTGCAATCCGATATTGACTAAAATGCTAGCAAGGCTGTCAATATTGTCAATTCCTTCGGACTTTAGTTGCTGCTTCAGCCCTTTTTTAAATTCCCGTTTTTCTCGCGTAGATAAAGAGTAATTTTGTTGAGTAGAACTGTACATCAAACGCAAGAAATCGTGCTGGCGTTCTGCTGACATTTCTTTAAAAAAAACTGGCAAACTTTCGAGATTGTTATCCAAAAAGCTGGTAATATTTCCAATAGACGACCGAATCGCCCCCAACGGCGTATTAATTTCGTGAGCAATGCCCGCAATCAGTTGCCCTAATGCCGCCATTTTTTCCGATTGCACTAATTGATTCTGTGTTGCTTGCAGTTGGTCTAAAGCCACTGTCAGTTCATAGTTTTTCTGTTGGAGTTTTTTTCGCAACTGGCACATTGCTAAATGGGTTTCTACCCTCACTAGAACCTCTTCCACCTGAAAGGGCTTGGTAATATAATCTACCCCGCCCACAGCAAAGGCTTTGACCTTATCAAGTACGTCATTAATCGCGCTAATAAAAATCACCGGGATGTCGCAAGTTCGTTCATCAGCTTTGATCTTTTCGCAAACTTCATATCCATTCATTTCGGGCATCATAATATCCAGCAAAATCAAATCTGGAGGCATACCTTTGGCCGCCGAAAGCGCTAACTCGCCGCTAGGTACGGGGCGCACTTTATAGCCCTTGCTGTTCAAAATTCCGGCTAGCAGCCGCAAATTAGCTGGGGTGTCGTCAACTACTAAAATATTACCGCGATCGGTGCTAAGAATGTCGTTATTCATGTGATATTGCTTGAGATATTAACTTTAAAACTTTGTCGTACTCAAAATTTTCTATACAAGTTGCGATCGCACCTGCCGTTACTGCATCCTTTAATCGAATTTGCTCTATCAAGGTATCAATTAAATCCATATCTGCATTCAGTATTGCTAGCTTTAAATCAGCTACCAGTGAATCCGGCAATTTCACGAAATCAGTCGCAGTCATTCCGCGATCGCCCTCTTTGATTGCCGATAAATTAGTTTGACCCGGATCTTCATAAATATAGCGCACTCAGATATGTTTGTGCATAGCATCAAAAATATCGGCTTCCCGAAAAGGCTTCCTCATAAAAGCATCGCAGCCCGCCGATAGAATAACTGCCCGTTCTTCCTCCAAAACGCTCGCTGTCAGCGCAATAATCGCAGTAGCTTGACCTTTAATAGTACCTTTAATGTATTGCGTAGCTTCGTAGCCGTCCATCACAGGCATTCTCATGTCCATCCAAATTAGATGCGGTTCCCAACTATCCCAAATCTCAATAGCTTCTTGACCGTTAGTAGCTTCTTTTAGTTCAAAACCCAGAGGAGAGAGGATTTTAATTAACAGTTGGCGGTTGAGCGGTTTATCGTCTACTATCAAAATTCGATAGGTGTGTTGGTTGGGAACCAGGGCAATAACATTCCGGCTCGGTTTTGGGCTTTCAATATCAGCCGCATCGACCGCAATAACTTGAATGTCAAACTTAAAATTAGTTCCCTTGCCAACAGCAGAACAGACGCTCATTTCGCCGCCCATTAATTCCACAAATTTGCGACTGATTGGCAATCCCAAGCCGGTACCTTCTTGCGAATCTTTGCCTGTCTTGGTTTGCACGAAAGGTTCAAAAAGATCGTCTAATTCATTGGTAGCAATACCCGGACCAGTATCCTCGACTTCAAAATGAAGGAAGAAGGAAGAGGTAGAAGCTGAATCGTCATTTGGCGTTACAATAATCTGGTTGTTCGACTGAGTGACTTGAGATATTTTAAGGCCATTAATTGCTGGATTTTCTGTATTTTTTGATACTTCCGAGTGCTCAAAAATTCCCCCTTCGGTCGGCTGATTTGTGCCTAATGACTGCTTGCTAACTCTGACCGCTACACCGCCCTCATGGGTAAACTTAAGAGAGTTATTGAGCAGATTAATTAAGATTTGCCGCAACTTTAACTCGTCCGCTTCTATGTATTGTGGCACATCGGGACTGCGGTCAAAAACCAACTGCAAGTGCTTGTCATCTGCTTTGAGTTGAAACATATCTTCTAAGTCATTGAGCAGGCGATAGAGGTCTATTTTATGGGGATTGAGGGTGGTGCGCCCCGATTCAATTTTAGATAAATCCAGCACGTTATTAATCAGGGTAAGGAGGTGTTCTCCGCTGCTGCTAACTATGCTAATATTTTCTTGATGTTCTGGGGATAGAGTTTGGCTGCGAGTCATCAGTTGGGAAAAGCCGAGAATTGCATTGAGAGGCGATCGCAATTCGTGGCTCATGTTCGCCAGAAAGGTACTTTTAGCTTGATTGGCTACTTCCGCTTTGTCCTTAGCTACAGCCAATTCGGCAGTGCGCTCTTGCACTCGATTTTCTAAAGTTTCAAAAGATTGTTGCAGTTGTTGAGCCATGCTGTTAAATGACTTGGCTAATTCCCCCAATTCGTCAGAACGTTCGCTTTGTACTGTTTTGTCCCATTCACCTTTAGCAATATTTTTGGCTGCTGTATTTAAGCTCAAAATAGGATTTGTCACCCACCGAGAAGTCAGAATGCCGATCGCCACAGCTACTCCTAAAGCTGCGAAACAAAGCAAAACCGCTGTGCGGGTATTGGCATCGATTTCTTCGGTGAAATCTGCTTCGGGAACAACCACCACAATCAGCCAGTCTAAACCCTTGCCATCTTGAAACGGTAGAACTTTTACAAATTGTCGCTTGCCGTCTATTTCAAAGCTCAATAACTCGGATTTTTTAATTTGGTCTAATTTTTTTAACTTTGCAGTCAAATATTTAGCTGTCGCTTGAGTAAAAGGGTTGCTGCTTTCTTCTACTTTAAACAATTGTCTTTCATTACCTTGGGTGCGAAACGGTTTTTCTGTGGTGGAAGTTGCTAACAAAGTACCCTGGCGATCTACAATAAATGTTTGACCGAATTTGCCCACTTTGAGACTGTTGAGAAATCTTCCAATATGGTCGAGACGCAAAGCAGCAAATAATACTCCTTCTAGCTGATTTTTGTCGCTGTATACGGGTTGGATAGCGCTGATAAGTAATGTCGGTTCTAGTAACGAAACAAAAACCGAACTCCAAGTAGGTTTTGCGATTTTTACGGCTTTTTTGTACGCAGGATGTTGCCGATTATCATAGTTTTTGACAAGGGTGGTAACTGTAGTGCGATCGCCGAGAGCGTTCGTATTGTAAGAATTAAAATTTAACCCAGTAGATGTTTCTATCACATTCATCGTTCGGGAGCCGTTAGAAAGTTGTTCACCGGATCTATAATCTCCCTTCTCGTTGCCAACCGAGGTAAAATTGATATAGGGATATAATTGTACTTGCCGCCAAAGATATTTCTCCCAAGCTGATAAGTTTTCCATTTTTAACAACCCGAGCTTGACAGCATCCAGCTTGGTTTGATTGATTTGATGGGGAGTTGTCAGGTAAACTTGCAGGTTTTGCTCGACACGCAAACTCACCTCGCTCATTAACTGACTGGCAAGGTTATTAACTGCTTTTTGTCCGTTTCTAAAAGACAGATATCCTACGAGTCCCACGGCTCCCACGATTTGCAGTACAAATGGAACTATGAGAACTGTTCGCAGCGGTAATTTGTCTAAAATTTTAGAAACCATAAGATTGAGAGGTTTGGTGAACTTAGTCTAGAACCGTATTTGTACCACCGGTCTTAATAGCAGCACCATTTATTTACTGCCGCTTAGCTAGGGGGAATTGATGCGGGCTATTTTAGCTGTGGTAGATGCTCGACCCCGATCTAATGTGAACCTAATGTTTACTCGATTAAAGTCTATTATTTTACCCATTGTCGTATTATTGTTACCATTTAGGTAAAAGTTGTAGTTTCTGGCTTCGAGAACAGCCTGATATTTGAGCGCGCGGGCGAGTTGAACCCGCATGGCTCAAGCGGTTTGGAGGCAGACCAGGAAATTTGCGATCGACACTCGCCATTTTCCGCAAGACGTGTTATACTCAAAAAAGTCGAGGGCACGTAGCTCAGTGGATAGAGCATCAGGTTCCGGTCCTGAGGGTCGGGGGTTCAAATCCCTCCGTGCTCATTGTTTATGTCTTTTGTAGAGCAAGGGTTTCAGGTTAATTGTATTACCGATAGTCCTATTTTCTGCTCAAGTTTCGCTCCCATCTGTTCCAAGTATCTCCAAAACTACCTCCATATCTGCCAAGTTTGCCCCGGACTTTTTGCGCCGCGGTTGTTATAAATGTTCACAAACTCCTCAAATTAAAAAAGTTGGGTTTCCTAGCTCAACCCAACCTAATTTTAACGACCAATCACTGCTAACTCTTAAATATCGTCATCGCTTTGACCTTGCACCCCCTGCAGAATCCGCGATAGCTCACTCTTCTCATTAATCGTAATCCGAGTCGGAGAACCGCTGATAATCCGTTCGTAACCACGGAACGAATCTTTAATTTGCGGCCCTCTTTCAGTAATCGTGTATTCCCGAATCCCTTTGTCGTGCCACGAACCACGCATCTTAAACACATTAATTGCCCGCGACATTTCCCCTCGAATCTCTACATACTGCAGCATGATAATCGTGTCCGTAATCGTAGAAATATGGGAGTCCGTAATAGAATTAGAACCCATAAACTGGTCGCTGGTATTCGTGAAAAAGCCGGTTATTTCTTCCTGCTTTGCAAAACCAGTCACCCCAATCACAAATTGCCGGAAAGCATTATTGCTGACACCTCTAGCTAAAGCCGAAAGCGAGTCTATCGCAATTCGAGAAGGTTTGAACTCAGCAATTTCTGATTTAATCATCTGCAAATGGTCTTCCAAACCCGCAGATTCCGGGTAAGTGCACAGCAGTTTCAGCAATCCTTTTTGTTCCATTTCCTCAAAATCAATGCCCCAAGAATAAGCATTGCGGAACAACTGAGCTCGCGACTCTTCATAGGCAAAAAGCAGTGCTCGATTGCCGTTCATACAAGCATTCTGCAAAAATTTACTCACCAACAGTGTTTTGCCTGTTCCCGTCGCACCCGTAGCCAAAATAATCGAGTCTTTGAAGAAACCGCCACCGCACATTTCGTCGAGAGTTTTATCGCCCGAAGAAACCCGCACGTTAGAAGACTTTTGAGTTAATCGCATCGCCCCCAAGGGGAAAATATTAATGCCGTCATTAG
>JARCMA010000359.1 GCA_030248405.1 Microcoleus sp. MP8IB2.171 | reverse complement strand
TTAAAAAAGGGGGGGACAAGAATGCCCTCAAAGTCCCCCTTCTTAAGGGGGATTTAGGGGGATCTCCGGGGCATAAATATGTTAAGTGAACCGTATTGGTTTATAGTCAGGACTTCAGTCCTTAAAATTGGGTTTGAGTGTAGTAGGGCGATCGGAGTTTTTTAAGAAAAAGATGTTTGGGCGATCGCTCCATATTATCATCGAATTTTACCCTCAAAAAATACGAGTCAACTTTGGGAATATATTGGAAAAATATCCATCAGAAACTTACAGGTTATTGGGTGTATAGTGCGATCGGGCGATCGGGAAAATTTCGATAATGCTCTTAAATAGAACTTGACTGGACACAAAATATACGGTATTTTGGGGTTAGATCAGGTGTTGGTTCGCATTTGTGGGTTAACGCTTAGTTGGATCGAGAATATTATAGGAGATAGGATAGAGTGGCACATATAAATTTTATTTCTGATCTTAAGGAAGTGATTACCCAAAAACTTTCCAGGCTAGGGCATCCTCCAGCACCAGAAGAAGATATTGATACCCTTTTGATACGATCTCTTAACTTGGCGCGGAGAGTACCACCAATTATTGAATGGACTGTGAAGCAGTCTAAAGAGTTGGCAAGAAAATCTCTTCTGCCAGAGATTAGATTAGGTTTGGAGCAATTCATCAAGAAAGCGGAGTCTGGGCAAAACTTAAAACCTCATCTTAGTAAAAAGAGCGATGACCCAGACTACAAAGACCTTATGTTTTACGATTGGGGAGTCTTTCACTTCCATTTAGGCACTAACTCTAATCCAAATCATAACGAATTTGTTGAACGAACAGGCGAGCTCTTATTTGCTATTGCAGATTCCAATACGGCAAGGATGTATTTAATCGATATACATCCCCATAGATTTACAAATCAAAAATTACTGAGAATTGTCAAAGATAATTGGCCGGAAATTCTCCTTCCACACACTTTAAACCGTGCTATTGAGCTACCTTATAATTGGTCTGATGATGATATTGGTAGTCTTCGGAAAGCTGGTATAGATCCTATCCTTCAAATTTCTGATGGTCCCGTCTTGGTGTCTATGGGAGGAGGAATCACAACTGCTGGAAATAGCAGACGCAACAAAATGGATGCACATATTATAAAAACCGATGTTCGTCAGCTACAGGAATCGTTTACCCAGCCAAAAGATGGTGAAGCCGCTTACTTCAAAAGTACATATGGAAAAAATTGGGAGGATCTGAAATTTAAAGTTAAATCTTTTGAAACACCAATGGAAATAGAAGAGATGACAACAGGCGAAGTTGTCCAGTTTACTGACTTCAGTATACTACTAACAAAGCTACTCACTAAACTGGAAGAGTTAAGGAAAGAAGAAGATTCATGAGTCGAGACAGCATGATTATTCAGTAGTCGGATGAAGATAAGGTTTTCCTGGTACTGAAGTCAATTCAACTTGTAGGGGGCATCAGACTTTACGGTAAATAAAATATGTGCTAATGTACTAGGAAATATGTGTTTGTACCGGAAATGCTGGTCAATATTTAGTTAGGTTGCATACATTGTCTGTCGAAGCAGTATTGCGATCGAATTGGTGAGGTGTTTCAGGTTAGGGATTGATGTCATATTCATTTCAAATTGGGCATAGATATACAAGACGTGATGTTTATCGAATTATTGGAATTCCTGAAGACACTCACGGAGGAAACTGGGCTACAGGATATGCTCGTTACGGTAATGCTTGGTTCATCTTTTGCAACGTTGGAACATCTGGACGAACAGGTCATGACTATGCCAATTAATGGGTAGGAAATCGACTGGAGTGGTATGGCAGAACTACTTCACAATTACACCATCCATCCAGTCCATGTTAAGTGTAGATAGCGATACCTATATTTTATGGCGTGAAGATAACAAAGAACCCTTCATCTTTGCTGGGATTGGAAACGCAGAAGAAGTAGAAGATATCACACCTGTCAAAATCATTTGGACATTTGAGACAGAAATATTCCCTGATGAAATTTCTCCATCTACGACTTTCCGAGAAGGAACAGTCTGTAAAGTATCAGTCAACGCCTATGAACGCAACCCAGTTGTGCGACAAAAATGTATTGAACACTACGGCGCAACTTGCTATGTCTGCTGTTTCAATTTTGGGAAAGTGTTTGGGGAATTAGGAGAGGGCTTTATTCACATCCATCATCTTCGGCCACTTTCTGAGATTGGTGAAGAATACGAGGTTAATCCTGTAGAAGATTTGCGTCCTGTATGCCCCAATTGCCATGCCATGATTCATCGACGTTCGCCACCACTTACGATTGAGGAAATTAAGGCACTACTATTGAAGAGTGCTGCAAATTATTCAGCAACCTAACAAATCGCTATTCCATCGCCCAAGATCGATCGCACAAACCTCCCATCAATAACCTCGCGTTGGTCTAAAATCTCCTGGGCCACCAAAAAGGCCATACGGGCGATCGACTTTCCTGCCCGTATCACAACACAATTACCTAAAAAGTCAAGTCTTTATACAAAAAAACTTGACAACAAGCCTAGCACCAATCATAATGGAAGTAAGGCTAGGTATTAGATTCAAGCTATGAAAACGATTCGAGTTAATACTTCCGCGCTGATTCACCAGCAAATAGAAGAACAGGGCGAAGGCTACTGGCGGCTATCTGACTTTTCTGGACTACCGCCAACTGCTGTCTGCAAAACCCTCTCCCGCATGGTAGCAGCAGGAACACTAGAAAGAGTCAGTAAAGGACTCTATTATCGGCCCCGCCAAACCCGCTTTGGCTGCAGCCGCCCCTCTCAAAGTGAGATTCAAAAGTTGCCAGTGGCTCAAACCTTTCATCCGGCTGGACTTAGCGCTGCTAATCTCTTGGGCTTCACAACTCAAAATTCGATACAAAGTGAGTTTGCTACTTCAGCTAATAGCATTCCCCGTACTATTATCGGCGATCGCACGAAAGTTCACACCCGCAGGCCCGAAACATGGAAACATCTATCTAACACAGACGCGGCGTTGCTAGATTTGTTGAGATCCAGGGCAAAGTTGAGCGAATTATCACCCGAACAAACTAAACAACGCCTGCTTGATTGCTTCCGTGAGGGCGATCGATTTGAACGCTTAGTAGCCGTAGCAGATGCTGAACCTCCCCGCGTGCGATCGATGTTAGGGGCAATTGGTCAAGAACTTGGTAAAAGCCACCAGCACCTCAAAAAACTCCGCCAAAACTTAAACCCGATTTCCAGATTTGACTTTGGGATTTTGAATAATTTGCGTTATGCAAAAGAGTGGCAAGCAAAATGAAACTTTGCGAATCTCCCGATTTTCGAGATGCTATTCTTGCAGCCAGAGAACACTTTAGCAACCTCGCTCTTAGCGAAGCGTTTATCGAAAAAGATTACTATGTCACTGAGGCACTGCGAATTGTAGCGACTCAGTGGTCAACTCAAGTTATCTTTAAAGGAGGAACGAGTCTTGCAAAAGGATGGAAGCTAATCGAACGCTTCTCCGAAGACATTGATTTATTTTTAAACCGAGATGCGTTTACTCCGCGTTTGGGAGAAAGTCGATCTGACAAAGAGTTGAAATCAATAGAAACCGCCGTTATTCAGCATCCGAGATTAACATTAAGCCAATCTCAATCGAAGCGGGGCATCTATCGGCACAGCTATTTCAACTACCCTCAACAATTTGCTGGGGTGGGGACAATGAGCGATCGGCTATTTCTAGAAATGGGAACTCGCAGTGGCACTTATCCGGTGCAAATCGTCCCGTTGTCTTCCTATCTCGCTGAATTTCTCCGCGAAATTGGCGACAGCCTGAATGCTGAAGATGAATCGCCTTTTCCTATGACGTTGCTGCATTTCCGGCGCACTTTTGTAGAAAAACTCTTTGCGATTCATGCCAAAGTTAGGCAATACCAGCGCGAAGAAGCTTCTTTAGGATCGGCGACTCGCCATTATTATGACCTCTTTTGTTTAGCACAGACACCGGAAGTTCAGCAAATGTTAGCAAGTAGAGAATACAGCGACATCAAACAAGATTGCGATCTCCTTAGCCAGCAAGCATTCAAACAAGAATATGACCCGCCTGAAAACCTGGATTTTTCCAAAAGCATTGCTCTATTTCCTATAGGAGAACTACGCCAAGCTATCGCCAAGGAATATCAACAGCAGTGCCAAAGTCTCTGCTACGGTAATTATCCAACATGGGAAGAAATAGAAGCTGGTTTTTCTGAAATTCGCGATCGACTTTAGTTCGATTTTTCAGCGGAGATATCAAAAAAACCAAATCGTGGCTATGATCAGCCACCAAAAAGGCGATATGTGCGATCGACCATTCGTGACCCTCAAACCTCTTAAGGAGACTTGACATGACCCTAGAGCTATATCAGGAAGTTGCTTTAACCCGTGACTTACCAGAATATCAACTTCTAGCAGGAGATATTGCAACACTGGTTGATTTTGTTTCACATCCTAGTGGTGGTGAAGAGGGCTGTCTGTTGGAAATATTTAATGCTGTTGGTGAGTCTCTTGCAGTCATAGCCGTCCCAATCTCTACTGTAGAAGTTCTACGCCCTGATGAAATCTTAACAGTTCGTTCTTTGGCAAAAGCAGGTTAATATTCATTCAACCGTCGGGTTTAATCTCTGTTGGCGGATGCCATCCAGCACTAACCCACTGACGCCTGACAGTAACAGCAATATTATTGTTTAGTTGTAGTGCTATAACTGTGGCACGACCGCAATCTGTAAGTCCAATAATTTCTGTAGCGTCTTCACTCCAAGCAAAATATTGTGACCATTGTTGAGTACGCGGATTAAATAACTTAACGTGCTTTTGCGTGACCGGATCTAATGCGTCAGTTTGGGTTCCTTTGTAATTATTGCACAAACTACAAGCCAGCCAGAGATTTTCTTCCTCATCAGTACCGCCAATCGCTTTAGGAATAATATGGTCAATTTCCAATATTCCCAGGACATACATTTGTAAACTGCGACAATAACCGCATCGGTTTTGAGCTTGTGCGCGAACTCTGGCTCGAACTTGTTCGGAGATTGCCATTTTGATTATCCTTTTAATGGTTCGAGTAAGCCGCGCTGCACAGCTTCATTTAAGGCTTGAGCTTGTCGCAGTAGTCGAGTTTCATAGATGTGGATTAATGCCTGCAATTCATCGCGTTCTACAGAGGCAATTGTACCGGATTGTTGGCGGTCTAGCAATTCACTTAATCGTTGTTCTTGGATTGGTTGCAGCCGGAGTTGAGTCTGAGCGATTACTTCTGCATCAGACAATTCTGATACTGGTTTAGAAGTTGGCAATAAGAAAATTTCCAGAGTTTCTACTAGAATCTCACTGACGCTGCGGTGGCGTTGTTGCGCTAGCAATTCTGCTTGGTGATAGACTTCATCTGGCAAATTCAAGGTGATTTGGGCGGTCATAGGTGGAAGGCTATGAAACGAATATTTATATTATGGCATATTTTACTAATTGATATTTTCAGGTGTATCTAAGATTTCGTCTGCCTCGTCATTCTCGCGGATAGCTATTTCAATTTCATCTGGGAAAGCGGCCGCGTAAGCCCAGGCATTTGCTAAATCAGTAGCATTAACAGTTGACAGTTGATAGTTGGCAGTTGGCAGTTGACAGCGAAGTTTTTAGGCTGGGGCTTAAATCCCCAGCCTAAAAACAATCCACCTAAAGGTGGGGGCTTAAATCCCCAGTGCTTTGGTTAGTGTGGGATAGTTATCTAAGAGTTGGGATTCGTTCATACCCAAGTGGCGAAAACTCACCAGCACCCAAACAGGAATCCGAGTCTTTCTAATACAAGCATCACCGCCGCAGACACCGGGAGTTTTGCTAATTCCTTGCCAGGTGTTAGCTAAATTTTGGGTTAATAAACGTTTATTTAACAGCCGATCGCCCTTTCGCCATACCCACGCATCCCAAAACCATCTTGATTGTAGGGCGATCGCACTCACATTCTCTCTACCTACCGAAAGCCTCACCCAAACCGATACCTTCAACCAGAGTGACTGGCTGCGGGAAATCGCGATCGCCCTTTGCCAACAAATCAACCTCACCACCGCCCAAGCCGCCCAACTAGCCCAAATTTCCCCACCAGAATTGCCACAACTGCTAACTAACCGCGCCGCTGCAACCACTGAATCTGACGCGATCGATCCTGACAACGAAGCAGAGTAACTCATTTTACAAAGCCCCTAGGGCCGATCGACCAAACGCAAAAACTGCGGTAATCCAAAACTATCAAGCATACTATACCGCAAATCACAGATACTGACAAATTTTGAGAAGAGTCTTGAGTATAATTTGACACGACACAAAATCTGCTGTAGTTTGGGATTAGATCAGGTGTTGATCCCGCAAGGGTATTTCTGTAAGATCAATAAAACCCCTATAAACCCATGTTGACTCACGCCACAGCCCTGACCCCGCTAGAACTGAAGTCAGCGATCGCCCGCGAGCCCTTGATTGTCTCGCCCGATACAACAGTAAGCTCAGCGATCGCCCTAATGAGCGGGTTGCGATCGCTCTGTGCTACCACTAAAACCGCCAATAGTCAACTGGATGAACTCCACCTAGAGGTACGGTCAAGCTGCGTGTTGGTAGTAGAAAACGAGCGAATACTTGGTATTTTGACCGAGCGGGACGTAGTACGCCTGATTGCCCAGCAGCAGCCCCTCGATCGCCTAGTCATGCAGCAGGTGATGGCACATCCCGTTGTCACTTTGCGCGAGTCAGACTTCACCGATTTGTTTTTTGCCATTAATCTGCTCCAGCAGCACCACATTCGCCATTTGCCGATGCTGGATGAACACGATCGCCTCGTGGGGCTTGTTACCCATGAAAGTCTGCGCCAAATCTCCCGACCGATCGACCTGTTGCGGTTGCGTATGGTGGCGGAGGTGATGACCAGTGAGGTGATTGTTGCTACACCCGATTGTCACCTGCGGGCGATCGCCCAACTCATGGCCAACCATCGCATCAGTTCCGTAATGATTGTAGAACAGGGTAGCAGCTCCACAGAACCCCTGCAAATTCCCCTGGGGATTGTCACCGAGCGGGACATGGTGCAGTTTCAAGTCTTGGGATTGAACCTGGACAACTGCACAGCAGAGGCAGTGATGAGTACACCGATTTTTGCAGTCAAGCTAGAGGATTCGCTCTGGAATGTGCAGCAGATCATGGCTCAGCGCTTGATCCGTCGGTTGGCGGTGACGGGGGAGCAGGGAGAACTATTGGGCATTGTCACCCAAACCAGTTTGCTACAAGCCCTTAACCCCCTAGAACTATACAAACTGGTGGAGGTTTTAGACTCCAAGGTGGTGCGCCTAGAGGCGGAAAAAGTGGCACTACTAGAAAATCGCAACGTTGAGCTAGAGCAACAGGTTCAAGCCCGCACAGTTGCTCTAGAAACAAAAGCAAAGCAAGAGCGACTCCTAAATACGATCGCCGATCACATCCGATCGTCCCTGAATTTGCAAGAGATCCTCGACACCACAGCGCGAGAAATTCGATCGCTCCTTGGGTGCGATCGCGTGATCATTTACCGGTTTCGTCCTGACTTTAGCGGCACAGTGATCGCCGAAGCGATGACCGGTACTGGGCGATCGATGTTGAATACCGAAGCACACGATCCTTGTGTTAGCGCAGAATGGCTAGAACCTTATCGCAATGGCAAAATTCGCATCATAGATGACATCTACAACGAAGCGATGACCCAGTGCGATCATGAACTCTTAGTGGGGTTTGAGATTCGCGCCAAACTGATGGTACCGATCGTAGTCGAGGAGCAATTGTGGGGTTTAATGCTCGCCAGTTATCGAGCCGTGCCACATACTTGGACAACCGATGAGATCGAACTCATACGGCAAGTATCCCTGCAATTGGCGATCGCCCTCCAACAAGCCACCACCCACCAACGGTTACAGAACGAACTGACCAAACGACGGAAAGTTGAAGTCCAATTGCTAGATAGCGAACAACGCTACGCCACCTTAGTTGAAGCGTCTCCAGTGGGGATTTTTCGCACCGATGCTGTCGGTAACTGCATTTATGTTAACGATCGCTACTGTCAGATCAGCGGACTCACCGCATCAGCGACTATTGGGCAGGGATGGCAACAAGGGCTACATCCCGACGATCGCCACTGGGTAACAGCGGAATGGGAGCAATTGGTGCAAGAGAACAACCCTTTTCAGCTCGAATATCGCTTTCAACATCTCGACGGTACTGTGTTCTGGGTGTATGGGCAGTCTGTTGCCGAATGGGATGCCAATGGGCAAATAGTCGGCTATTTGGGCACAGTTACAGATATTAGCGATCGCAAGCGAACTGAAACCCAATTGCAAGAGAGCGAAGGACGCTACGCCACCCTAGTAGAAGCGTCTCCAGTGGGGATTTTTCGCACCGATGCTGTCGGTAACTGCATTTATGTTAACGATCGCTGGTGTCAAATTAGCGGACTCACCCCAACAACCGCCTTCGGAGACGGATGGCGAGAAGGGCTACACCCCGACGATCGCGTCGCGATCGCCACCGAATGGCAGCAATCTATCGAAGAAAATCGTCTCTTCCAGCTAGAATATCGCTTTCAACGTCCCGATGGTAAGGTGACATGGGTCTATGGGCAGTCAGTTTCTGAACTAGATGCAGAGGGGCAAGTAGTCGGCTATGTAGGCACGGTGACAGATATTAGCGATCGCAAAAGCGCCGAACAACAACTCCAGCAACTCAATCAAGAACTAGAAGCCAAAATCGCAGAACGCACCCAAGAGCTTTGGCAAGTCAACAACCTGCAACGCGCCATCCTTGATGGTGCCGATTACTCGATCATCTCCACTGACCAAACTGGCATTATCCAGACCTTTAATGCCGGTGCCGAACGGATGCTGGGTTACAGTGCCGCAGAAATGGTCGGCAAAGCCACGCCCGAACTGATCCACGATCGCCAAGAAGTGATTAACCGGGCAACATCTCTTTCACAAGAACTAAAGCAAAACATCACCCCCGGCTTTGAGGTTTTTGTTGCCAAAGTCCGTCAAGGCGTTGTCACCGAAGAAGAGTGGACTTATATCAACAAAGATGGTTCACGCTTTCCGGTATTGCTATCCATCACCGCCCTCAAAGATGCCAATCAGCAAATTATCGGTTTTGTAGGCATCGCCAAAGATATTACCGATCGCAAATGCGCCGAACAGAAACGACAGCAATTAGTTCAGGAATTATCCGCTTTCAAGTCAGCTCTCGATCAGTCTGCCTTTGTCGCCATCACCGATGCCGAAGGAGTAATTACCTACGTCAACGATCGCTTCTGTGAAATCTCTGGCTACTCTCGCGATCAAGCCGTCGGGCAAACCCACCGTATTGTCAACTCCGGCTACCATCCCCCCAGCTTTTTCCAAGATATGTGGCACACCATTGCCAGCGGCGGGGTTTGGCGCGGTGAAATTTGCAATCGGGCGAAAAACGGTAGCCTGTACTGGGTAGCCAGCACTATTGTTCCCTTTGTGGACGAACAAGGGCGACCTTTTCAGTATCTAACCATTCGCTTCGACATCACCGATCGCAAATTCGCCGAAACAACGCTCCAGCAGGAAAATAGCTTCCGTCAGCAAATTGTCGAAAACATGGCAGAAGGGCTATGCGTTTGCGATGAAATTGAGGAGTTTCCTTTTGTCCACTTCACAGTCTGGAATCGGCAAATGCAAGCGATTACGGGCTACAGCTTAGAAGACATTAACCGTCTGGGGTGGTATCAAAGGCTTTACCCCGACCCAGAGGTACAAGCTCAGGCGATCGCCCGCACGGGACGGATGCGGCAAGGAGACAACCTGATTGCCGAAGAATGGCAAATCCAGCGTCAAGATGGACAGCAACGCACGATCGCCATTTCCACCTCTGTCCTATCGAGTAACAATGGGCAGACATATACACTTGCCCTGATCCAAGACATTACCGATCGCCGACAAACAGAGCAAGAAAATAGCCTCTTGAAGCAACGCTTCCAATTTCTCCTGGCTTCCAGTTCCGCCATGATTTATAGCTGTAAACCCTATGGGGACTATGGGGCTACCTTTATGAGCGAGAATATCCAAGCCATTTTGGGCTACCAGCCAGAGGAATTTTTAACAAAATCTAACTTCTGGGCTAGCCATATTCACCCAGACGATGCCCCCAGAATATTTGCGAATATCCCCGCTCTATTTGATCACGACATCCATAATCACGAATATCGATTTTTGCATCGCGATGGTCACTACATTTGGCTACGGGATGAGATGCGTCTGGTGCGAGATGGAGAAGGCAACCCCCTTGAGATTGTTGGCTATTTTGCGGATATTAGCGATCAAAAACAAGTAGAAGAAGAGTTACAGGAAAGCCAAGCCAAGTTTCAGCGACTCGTGGATGATATCGGTGACAAATTCGTTGTCTTCAGTCACAGGGGTACCAGTGGCCTATTGACCTATGTGAGTGATGGTGTCGCTTCGGTTTTTGGCCTCAGAAAACAGGATATCATCGGCAAGCCTTGGATGGATTTGATCGACTGGCTGCCAGAAGATGTAGAAATAGCACATTCCTCGGTGATTCAGATGATTGAAAACCAGGTCGATTTTCAGCAGTTCGATATGCGTTTTATTCACCCAGATGGGGGGCAGCGCACAATCAGCGTCTCTCAGCATCCCGTCAGAGACCAAGCTGGCAACCCGATCGCGATCGAAGGCATTGTGGAAAATATTACCGATCGCAAACAAGTAGAAGCCGAACTAAAACAAGTGTCCGAACGTTTAAGCCTATCCCTCAAATCTGGGGATATCGGCTGTTGGGAATTGGACATTGTGCAGAACACCATCCTTTGGGATGAGCGGATGTATGAACTCTATGGGCTGACAAAACAATTGGATACCTGTATAGTCTACGACACTTGGGCGAATGAGCTGCATCCCGATGACCGCATCCCCACCGAAACCTTGATCCAGCAAGCTCTTTTAGGACAAGCAGAATATGATACTGAATTTCGAGTTATTCATCCCGATGGTAGTCTTCACTTTATTAAAGCCTACGGGGTGCTAGTGCGGGATGCCCAAGGCAAACCCCAGCGCATGATCGGGGTAAATTTTGATATTAGCGATCGCAAAGAAGCCGAATTGAGATTGCAACAACAGGCAAAACAGGAACGTTTGCTGGGATCGATTACTCAACGGGTGCGATCGTCTCTGAATCTAGACGAAGTTCTCAATACCACTGTTGAGGAAATCCGTCAGGTCTTACAATCAGACCGAGCGCTGATTTATCGGGTTTTTCCTGGAGGAACGGGGGCTGCCATTGCTGAATCTGTCTTGCCAAAATGGCCCAAAATTCTGGATATCGTCTTTCCTCAAGAGGTTTTCCCAGAAGAGAATTATGAGCGCTATATCCAAGGAAGAGTGTATGCCCTCAGCGATCGCGAAGATGAAAACCAGCCAGTTTCACCCTGTCTGATTCAATTCCTAGCAGAAATTCAGGTGAGAGCTAAACTCGTAGTTCCAATTGTTCAGAATCACACTCTCTGGGGATTGCTAATTATCCATCAATGCGATCTTCCACGCCAGTGGGAAGACTGGGAAATCAATTTACTCAAACAAACTGCCAACCAGTTAGCGATCGCCATTCAACAAGCTGGACTCTTTGAACAATTGCAGTCAGAACTCAGCGAACGACAACAAGCCCAGCAGAAACTCACCGCCAGCAATCAACAACTCGCGATTTCTAACCAAGAACTTGCCCGCGCCACCCGCCTCAAGGACGAATTTCTCGCCAACATGAGCCACGAACTCCGCACCCCCCTCAACGCCATCCTAGGCATGAGCGAAGGGCTACAAGAGCAAGTCTTTGGCAGTGTCAACAAGGAGCAAATCAAAGCCCTACAAACCATCGAGCGCAGCGGGTTCCATTTGCTAGAATTAATTAACGAAATTCTCGATGTCGCCAAAATTGAATCAGGTCAGCTAGAGCTAGATTTAGCCCCCACCGCCGTTTCTCAACTCTGCCAATCCAGTCTGGCATTTGTCAAACAACAAGCCCTGAAAAAACGCATCCAGCTAGAGACTAAACTGCCGCACAATCTACCCGATTTATTAGTAGATGAGCGACGCATCCTCCAAGTCTTGATCAACCTGCTCAACAACGCCGTCAAATTCACCCCAGAGGGAGGACACATCACCCTAGAAGTCAGCCGCCAACAACAAGCCGCCGCCCACCTAGAAACTGCCGATTCTCCACCCCAAAACTACCTGCGAATTGCCGTGATCGATACAGGTATCGGCATCGCCCCAGAACATATCAACAAACTGTTTGTGCCCTTCATCCAAATTGATAGCGCCCTGAATCGTCAATACCAGGGCACAGGCTTAGGGCTTGCCTTGGTGAAACGCATTGTCGAACTCCACGGCGGGCAGGTGGGGCTAACTAGCGAGGTGGGGGTAGGCAGTTGCTTTACGATCGATCTTCCCTGCGCTACTTCTACAACTTCCTCCCTTGCACCAGAAACCCAACCCCAACCCGGTATCGAATCGAGCCAGTCCGAAATTGCATCTCCCTTAATCTTGCTAGCAGAGGACAATGAAGCCAATATCAGTACGATTTCCAGCTACCTAAGAGCTAAAGGCTATCGCCTGATTGTAGCTAAAAATGGACTGGAGGCGATCGCCCTGACTCAATCTGAACACCCCGATCTGATTCTGATGGATATTCAAATGCCGGGGATGGATGGGCTAGAAGCTATGCAGCAGCTCCGCCGCGATCTAAAGTTAGTTCAGGTACCGATTATTGCTCTCACCGCCCTAGCTATGACTGGCGATCGCGATCGTTGCCTCGCCGCTGGAGCCAATGACTATCTCAGCAAACCTGTTAAGCTGAAGCAATTGGCAACCACTATTCAGCAACTTTTAACTCCCCAGCAGGAGCACCCATGAAGATACCATCTATTTTGATCATTGATGACGAGCCCGATAATTTTGATGTGATTGAAACCCTCTTGAGCGCTCAAGACTATCAATTGCATTATGCTGCCAATGGTCAAGAGGCGATCGCCACCCTCGACACCTTCAATCCCGATCTAATTTTGCTAGATGTGATGATGCCAGAAATAGATGGGATCGAAGTTTGTCGGCAAATCAAAGCTATCTCAAAATGGCAAGCCATTCCCATCATTATGGTGACAGCATTAAGCTCAAAATCAGACCTTGCTGATTGTCTAACCGCCGGAGCCGATGACTTCATTAGTAAACCAGTAAATGGAATTGAATTGCGTGCCCGCGTGCATTCCATGCTCAGAATTAAGCAACAGTATGACAATATCCAGACCTTATCCCACATCCAAGAAAATACGATTAATATCTTAGAAAGCACCCTCAATGAACTGCGTGGCAACTTAGCCTCTAGTCTATCCCACGAATTGAATACGCCCCTGAATGGGATATTAGGTACTATCGGGTTGCTTAAGGAGGATTTTGAAGAGATGGATCTCGCCGAAATCAATGAGATGTTAGGCTGGATCGATCAATCTGCCCGTCGCTTAGAAAATTTAACGAAAAAATTCCTGATTTATTTAGAATTAGAATTATCCGCAAATCGGCAGCACAAGATCAAATCCGCCCCCACTCAATTCTCAGCTTCCGCCATTGAAACTGCGTTGAAATTCCATGCTCAGAGGGTCAACCGTAGCAACGACCTGAGCTTTGCAATTGAGGAAGCGGAGATCGCTCTATCAGAACGATATCTATCAATAATTATGCTTGAATTAGTTGATAATGCGCTGAAATTTTCCCCACCAGAGACAACAATTAAAGTTAATGGTCAAGTTGTGGGGGAGATGCTGAATTTATCTGTACATGACTCAGGGCGGGGCATGACAGAAGAGCAAATTGCTAAAATCGGTGCCTTCATGCAGTTTGAGCGCAAGAGCTATGAGCAACAGGGGATCGGTTTGGGCTTAAAAGTTGTCAATAAAATTGTCGAACTAGCCGGAGGTGAATTCTCGATTACCAGTATCTATCAACAGGAAACAACGGTACATCTCACCCTGCCGATTGTTCACAGTTAGCATGGGTTTTTACAGGATTATTTCAAGATAATAAAAACTACAAACTATCAGAAAAAAATGTCTTCCATCCTTGTTGTAGATGACGAACCCGATAATTTTGATGTGATTGAAACTCTATTGAGCGCTCAAAACTATCAGTTGCATTACGCTGCTAGTGGTCAATCGGCGATCGCATCTCTTGACACATTTGAGCCCGATCTCATTTTGCTAGATGTGATGATGCCGGGTATGGATGGCATTGAAGTCTGTCAGCGCATTAAAGCCATGCCACAATGGGAATCTGTACCGATTATTGTGGTGACAGCCCTGACAACCAAGAAAGATCTAGCCCAATGTTTGACCGCTGGGGCCGATGATTTTATCAGTAAGCCTGTCAATTCCTTAGAGCTAACGGCAAGGGTGCGATCGATGTTACGCATCCGTCAACAATATCAGCAATTAGCAACCTTCAACGCCCGCTTAGAAGCAACGGTGCAACAGCGAACAGCCGAGTTACAAACCATGATTTTTGAGGATGGGCTTACCGCATTACCCAGTCGGACATTCTTAGTTCAGAAATTGGCTGAGCTCTTGCAATCTGGTGAATCATCCTTTGCTGTGGTGTGTCTAGACTGCGATCAGTTCAAACTGGTCAACGGTTCCTTTGGTCATGCTATTGGTGATCAATTACTGATCGCCATTGCCGAACGTTTACGGCAGCATCTTCGCCCTGGCGATGTGTTGGCACGCATGGGTGAGGATGAGTTTTGTTTTTTGCTACATCAGATTGAGGATGCCGTTGCCCTTGAGCCATTTATCCAAACTATTCTGCGGAGCTTTAATGCACCGTTTTCCCTTGTGAATTGTGAAATATTCATGACTGCCTGTATGGGGATTTCTTTGAGCAATGATGCGGCCGGGCAATCTGAAGAATTATTGCAAGATGCAGATACAGCGATGTATCAAGCGAAGTTGCGCGGTAAGGGCAGCTATCAAATTTTCGATCGCCAGATGCACCTAGCCATGTTCAACCGCTTGATGCTGGAGAACGATCTACAGCGATCGCTAGAACAGCAGGAGTTTGTCCTCTATTACCAGCCGATTGTGCATCTTCAAACCCAAAAACTTGCTGGATTTGAAGCATTGTTGCGCTGGCAACATCCTGAACGGGGCATGGTTTCTCCGGGAGAGTTTATCCCCTGCATGGAGACAACGGGGTTGATTGTGCCTGTGGGGATGCTGGTATTCAAGCAGGCGTGTCAGCAACTTCGTAGTTGGCAGCAACAGGGCTGGACAGAAATCACCATGAGTGTTAATCTTTCGGTGCGGCAATTTGCTTGTCCGACTTTGCTTGCTGATATCGATCGCGTGTTGTCAGAAACCGCTATTAACCCAGGGTACCTGAAACTGGAAATTACGGAAAGTGCGATTATGGACAATGCTGAAATGGCGATCGCCCTGACGAAAGAATTGCGATCGCGGCAAATTCAGATCAGCATTGATGACTTTGGTACGGGGTATTGTTCCCTGGGTTATCTGCACCATTTTCCGGTAGATACTCTGAAGATCGATCGCTCTTTTGTCAATCAGATCCAAGCAGAAAATCGCAACTATCAAGTCGTGAATACGATTATTGCTCTGAGTAATCAACTCGAACTTGCCGTCATTGCTGAAGGAATTGAAACGACTCAGCAGCTCGAATGGCTACAACAACTCGGTTGCCAGTTTGGGCAAGGCTATTTATTTTCTAAGCCCCTACCGGCGGCTGAAATCGAAAGCATTTATCTCACAAAATCATCTGAAATGTAAGGTTGCGAGCGATCGCCTCTGGTCAAGAGATCACCCTTGACAGCAATAGTTCAATTAGGATTTACGCAACCCGTCCAATTCTTTCAACTGTTGCGACTGTTCTTGCAATCGAATTTCAAGACTCTGACAAACCAGTTCGCATAAATTGAAAATCATGGGATCGATAATTTGATAGTAAACACTGATTCCTTGGGGCTGTCGTTGCACAATACCTGCTTGCGTCAAAATCTTCAGGTGTTTGGACACATTGGCTTGTCCTAGCCCTGTCTCTTCAATAATTTCAGTAACATTTTTAGCACCATTCTTAAGCGCACACAGCACTTGCAGCCGACTCAGTTCTGATAGAACTTTGAAATAGTCAGCAACCTGAGCAAGAGCCGCAACGGGAATCTGAGACATAGGGGGAAGTATAGCAGTTGACAGTTGACAGTTGACAGTTGACAGTTGACAGTTGACAGTTGAGATTTGAGATTTGAGATTTGACAGTTGAGATTTGAGATTTGAGATGAGGAATGACTTACTAGATATGGGTTTGGGTCTTTCCTACTGTTGCATTATTTTTGTCGGAAACCGGGTTTTTTTACGAAAATCTTTCGCTGGAGCAACGCGATTAGGTGAAAAACCCGGTTTCGAGGAGTCTTGATTGCGTTATACTACTATATCGTGATATGATGAATTTATCAATATCGGAGGCTGTCAGCTATGCTGTTTCGTCAGTTGTTCGATCGGGAAACCAGTACCTATACTTATCTGATTGCCGATCGCATTTCCAAAGAAGCCCTACTGGTCGATCCAGTTTTGGAGCAGGTGGAGCGAGACCTCAACCTGCTCAAAGAATTGGGGTTAACCTTGCGCTATTGCGTGGAAACGCACGTTCATGCGGATCACATCACGAGCGCGTCAAAGCTGCGGGAGGCGACAGGGTGCTTGAGTGTGGTGCCATACCCGGCACAGGTAGGCTGTGCTGACAAGTTTATTCACCACGGCGAAACGCTCAAAGTTGGGGCGGTAGTAGTCCAAGCGATCGCCACTCCCGGACACACAGACAGCCACATGGCATATCTCGCGAACAACACTCACCTGCTAACCGGTGATGCTCTATTCATTCGAGGCTGTGGACGCACTGATTTTCAAAGCGGCGATGCGGGAACATTGTTCGATTCAGTCACTCAGCAATTGTTTACCTTGCCAGATTCAACATTGATTTATCCGGGACACGACTATCGCGGGCAAACCGTATCTTCAATTGAGGAAGAGAAACACTGGAACCCTCGGTTTACAGGGCGAAGCCGCGACGAGTTTATTAAATTCATGAATGAGTTGAATTTGCCTAATCCTCAAAAAATGATGGAAGCAGTACCAGCCAATAAACAGTGTGGCAACTCAAGCCAACTTTCTGCCTAATTTTTTCATAATACTTAGAGAACAACCATGACACTATCTAACAACTTGCAACTTCAAGAAATTGATGCCCAAACTTTAAAACAGTGGCTCGAAGAAAACTCAGTAATGCTGGTAGATGTTCGAGAACCTGCTGAATATGCCACCGAACATATTCCCGGCGCAAAATTACAGCCGCTCTCAAAGTTTGACCCGCAGCAAATAATGCCTGCAACAGGACAAAAACTTGTACTGTACTGTCAATCGGGAAATCGTTCCGCCAAAGCCGGCAGACAGTTGCTAGAGGCAGGCTTCGATTCTGTCAGCAATCTCCGGGGGGGTATTCCTACCTGGAAAAATGCGGGCTATCCCATCGAAAAAAATGAAAATGCACCGATTAGTCTGTTTCGTCAAATACAGATTGTTGCTGGCTCTTTAGTCTTAATCGGCACAGTCTTAGGGGTATTTGTTTCCCCTAATTTTCTATTTTTGAGCGGATTTGTAGGGGCTGGGCTAGTGTTTGCCGGAGTTACAAACACTTGTGCAATGGGAATGCTATTGTCAAAATTGCCCTATAACCAACAAGCGGGAAAACGCTAGGGATAACTGTATGATTTCGATACTAGGTTATTTGCTGGCAATTGCGATCGGCATCAGCTTGGGGTTGCTGGGCGGTGGAGGTTCTGTGCTAGCATTGCCTGTGCTGGTTTATGTGATGGGGATTGCGCCTAAACCTGCGATCGGCATGACTTTAATTATTGTTGGTACTGTTAGCTTGGTGGGGGTGATTCCCCATGCTAGACGCGGCAATCTCGCTCTCAAACAGGGGGCGATATTTGGTTCTGCGACGATGGTAGGGGCCTATCTGGGGGCGCGGATTGCAACCCTACCATTGGTTACGAGTGGATTGCAGATGACTCTATTTGCGATGTCGATGCTGCTGGCTGCTGGCTTGATGATTTATCGGACATCTAAAGCAGAGCCTGCATTAAGTACGACGGATGAATTAAATTCCATTCAGTACATAAAACCTGTTTGCAAATACTGCTGGTTGTGGTTGATGACTGAAGGGCTTGGGGTGGGAATTTTGACTGGGTTAGTCGGTGTGGGTGGCGGGTTTGCGATCGTACCTGCGTTGGTTTTGTTGGGAAATGTCCCTATGAAAAAAGCGATCGGCACGTCTTTACTAATTATTTCCTGCAATTCTATAGCCGGTCTACTCGGTTATTTAGGGCATATTTCCTTAGACTGGAATCTCACAGTTTCATTTACATTTTTGGCTGGATTTGGCACTATAATTGGAGCTTATTTGGCGCAGTTTGTCTCCGCGCAACAGCTTCAAAAAGGATTTGGTTACTTCCTCCTCGTAGTTGCTGCATTTGTCTTGGTGCAGAATCGTCGTAGCTTCGAGTCACCCCAGAAATCGTCAGCTTACCAGCAATCT
>JARCMA010000358.1 GCA_030248405.1 Microcoleus sp. MP8IB2.171 | reverse complement strand
GCCACCGAGTTGGAACCAGCGGGTGAAGTCCCACTGTGCTTCGGGGCCCCACAGGAATAGCAGGGAGTGTCCGAGGCTGTTGGCTGGGGTGGATACTGCGACGGTGAGGAAGTTGGCTCCTTCGAGGTAGGAGCTGGCTAAACCGTGGGTGTACCAGGATGTGACGAAGGTGGTGCCGGTTAACCAGCCACCGATGGATAGGTAGGCGCAGGGGAATAGCAGGATGCCAGACCAGCCTACGAAGACGAAGCGATCGCGCTTGAGCCAGTCGTCGAGGACATCAAATATGCCTCTTTCGGTCTGGGCGCGTCCGACTGCGATTGTCATTTACGCAAATCTCCAAATGGATATAATTACAACGGATCTGTCTCTAGTCATGAGTCTTCCACCGTTGCCTCTGCTTAGCAGAAAACAAGTTGGATTATGAACAGAGTTTACTTTTCTTTACCGTATTGACGATTATAGAGGTAATTCTTTACAAGAGCAAGTTTTTCTTAAAAAACTTCCGACTTTTGACTTGTGCGAAGTTCTCGAAGTCCGCGAAGCCCTCGAAGTCCCCGAAGTCTTTGCCCTGCATTTGGGAACTTCTACTATATAGGAGTCTCTGCGCTTTGCCTCAGAAGCCCGGTGGCTTCGTAGATATATCGGCCTCAACCTCTTATTTTTCTAAGAAACTGGGTTTCCGTGGGTAAGTCCTATATATATACTGAGGATAGAGCTCCAAACTTAGGTTTTTAAGACTATATGTTCAGCATTGACATCATTGTGAAAAATACGCCCGTCTCGCTGTCGGTGCAGCGGAAGTTGGAGGAGGACGCTGAAACTGTTTACCAGCAGGTGCTGGCGGCGATTCGCAACTCCCAACCGCAAATTTTGGAACTCACCTGCGAGAAAAATCCTGAGAAAAAGGTGGCTGTACTCAGCAGCGAGATTTCTGGGGTGGTGGTTTCTCAGAAATCGGGGGCATCATCTACAGGCAGATCCCCTGGTTTTGTCTCGATGTCGGCGGCAGAATGAGGGCTGGGGGTGTTGGTGCCGATATGAGCCAGTCAGCCGTTGCTGTGCGGGATTTGGGTTTTTGTTGGCCGTCGGGCGATCGAGTTTTGCAAGGTTGCTCTCTGGATGTACCCAAGGGCGAGTTTTGGATGCTTTTGGGTACTAACGGTAGCGGCAAATCTACGCTGCTGAGGCTGATGGCTGGGCTGCTGCACCCCCAGTCGGGCGAAATTGATCTGGGCGGGCGTGTGGGTTTTGTGTTCCAAAACCCGGATCACCAGTTGGTGATGCCGACTGTGGGTGCGGATGTGGCTTTTGGTTTGGTGGAGGAAAAGCTTTCTAATCTTCAGGTGCGCCAGAGGGTGGCTGAGGCTTTGGAGGCTGTGAATTTGCTGGATTTGCAGCGGCGACCGATTTATGCTTTGAGTGGGGGACAGAAGCAGCGGATTGCTCTGGCTGGGGCGATCGCCCGTCATTGTGAAATTTTGCTGTTGGATGAACCCACGGCTTTGTTAGATCCTGATTCTCAGTTGGATTTGGTGGCGGCGGTGCAGCGGTTGGTGAAAAATCGCGGGATTACGGCTTTGTGGGTGACTCATCGTTTGGATGAGTTGAATTATTGTGATGGGGCTTTTTTGTTGGAAAAGGGCCAAGTTGTCGATCGGGGAGATCCGGCGCGTTTGAAGCAGCGGTTGATGCAAAGTCAGGATGTTTAGCGATCGAGCAATTTGAGTCATAGATAAGACGGCGGTTGAAACCGCGCCTATACAAACGATGTCCCAGCTCAGAGGGACTAAGAGAAAATAACATAATTTTAACGGTCTGGCATTCAACCCGCGGAGGCGGGTTTTGCTTGTATAGACGCGGTTTCAACTGCCCAGTCTTCTAAATTCATCGCAATCCCCGATCGCGCAACAAAGCGTCAGCCCAAATCGTATCGGCTTCTGAGAGTGCTGGTATGACTTCCCAATTGCGATAATCTATCTTGAGGTCATAACTTCCTACGTCGTAAATTTCAGTGAATAATTCCTGTAAATTGATGACAGGTTCAATATCGCCCGATCGCAGCGGCAAAGGAAAGGCAGGCATCGGGTTTTGGACGTTAAAAGCATACAAATCGGCGAAAGGGCGGTGATTTCCCGGACAAACTAAAATCCGATATTGGCTATCAATATTGTTCTCAATAATGGGCATTTTTTGCCCGCGCTGCAATAAATCAATTTCCACTAAATTAGTCCGGCTTCCTAAAATTTCCTCTCGCTTTTCTTCGTAAATTTTCCGCCCTTTACCAGCGCGTTTGTTCGTAGGCGATAGGATTTCAATAACTGTTATCAATTCTTTTGTCTCCCTTTCCATAATTTCTAAATACCCTTCCCGTCTTGGGAAAGGCACGGGAAGAGTTACTTTTATAGGTTGTGTTGGTAGTGCTGCAACTTCTAGGTTTGATGCTGTTGCGTCTGGAATGTTAATTAGCAGAGTATCGTCATCAGCAGTTTCATACATTCTTACTTTTACTGAAACTAAGTATTTAGGACGCAGTTGGGGAGATAAAAACCTGGCAATTTGATTGATTAACAAGTGATGTATTCCCGGCCAGAGTTCGGGATGTTCTAAATATGGGTCAATACCGGGGAAGGGAGATGGCATTGATGTGACTCCTTGACTCAAATCTATTTCTAGTTTAACAAGACTTTTTGGGAACAATTAGGTCGATCGCACATCTTGCATTTATTGCAACAGTCCGCCGGGGGTTTAAACCCCCGTCTCATAGCTAAAGTCGTCTGAAGACGACTAAAAAAGCAATAAATCTCAACTGAAATCTTTTTTTTAATCCTTTTTTTTCAGTCCACTTAAGTGGACTTTCGCTATGAGGCAGGGGTTTAAACCCCTGCCGGAATGTGCCAACAAACGCCAGATATCAGTTCGATCGCCTTAACGTTCGATCGACAATTGCATCGGAATTGGCACGCTGGTTTCACTTAGAGACAGCGCATTCACGAAAACAATTGTATGCGGGACGGCGGGCATTAAGCGGCGGAGTGCATTGAGGTAAGATTCCGCATCACGGCGGCGGCTGAAACGGGCGACTGTTAACCGCTGACAGTTGGGGAGATGGCGAATTAGATGCCAAGGCACAAGTCGATCGCGATAGGTCGATTCTTTTGGTATCATAGGAGAATCCTGTCCATGAAAGTGGATTGTTGAGGAAAGGCGATCGCTCTAGATTTCTGAGGTCACGGGGCGATCGCTTGTCTATAGTTTTTATTCAACACGAATACTCGAGTGTTGTCAAGAGGGAATGGGACGAATTAGGCTGCGAGTTCGAGAATTTGCTCAAGAGAAGGGTTGGAATCTGACAGAAGTATCCAAAAGAACAGGTATTCCATATACCACGATCATCACCTATGCCAATTCTTCAGGCATGGCAACTGTAGACTACACAGCATTGGATAAGATGGCCCGTGCTTTTGATATTGCGATCGAGGATTTAGTGGAAATTTTGGAAAATTAGGTGCGATCGCTTTCATGGTTTGCGATCGGCTATTTTTGAGACTGAGCTACAATACAGCTATTTGGCGATCGCTGCCTCATCCCATAAATTAATCTGAGGGTTGCATCCAAGCATTCGCGTACAAAAATTTTGGACTAACCGATAAGTGATTGGCGCAAATGCTTCGCCCCTAGACCTTGATGACTGAATATTAACGAAGAACGACGGTTTAGCTATATGGGAAAAGGATTCAGCAAATCACAAGAAGCCAAACAGCACCACAAAGATTGCCTCGCATTCTTAGATAAGATATTGCAAAAAATCTTGCAGGGCAAAGATGACGAGCAAGTGATATTATTTTTGGAAGCCAATCTAGACAAGCTAGATAATAACTTTGCTAAGGTATTACGAAGCTGGGCAATTAGTAAAGTGACCCAAGGGCAACTGAGGAAAGCAGAAAAGATTGCTGCTGCCATCAGTATTTTCAGCAACTTAATTCAGGAGTTACGGTTTGGAAGCAGAGCTAATAATTTGGAAATTGCTATTACAAGCTATAAAGTTGTTACAACTGTTTTTACTCGCCAGGTGTCCCCAAAAGCGTGGGCTGAGACTCAAAACAATATTGGCAATGCCTACTGCAATCGGATTTATGGCGAGCAGACGGAGAACTTAGAGAAATCGCTCTGCTGCTACAAAGCCGCTTTGCAAGTCTACACTAAAAAGAAGTTTCCTCAAGATTGGGCGTGGACACTAAACCTGTTAGGAACAGTCTACCACGACCGACTACGCGATAATCAAGAGAAAAATTTGGAAAAAGCTATCTGTTGCTATCAAGCCGCTTTGCAAGTTTATACCGAGAATAATTTTCCTCAAGGCTGGGCCGATATAAACAATAATTTGGGTAATGCTTACTGTCAACGCATTCAAGGAAACAAAGAAGACAATTTAGAGCGGTCAATAGGGTGCTATGAATCTGCTTTACAAACTTACAATCAAGACCAAGAGAAATACACCAAAGAATGTATTATTACTCAAAACAATCTAGGTAACGCATACTCTAATCGCATTCGAGGTAAGAGTAAGGAGAATATAGACTTAGCAATCTCGTCTTATCAAGCTGGTTTGAAAATATG
>JARCMA010000357.1 GCA_030248405.1 Microcoleus sp. MP8IB2.171 | reverse complement strand
AGGGGAGAGGGGGAGAGGGGGTAGCCAGAAACCGGGTTTTTCCCGAAAAGATGCGTTACGACCCTAGATCCACTAAAAAACCCGGTTTCTTTGGTCGTACTACATAAGTCTTGGACTAATAACTAAGGACTAAGGACTAATGACTAATGACTAATGACTAATGACTAATGACTAATGACTAATGACTTCTTTCTTTGGTTTTATACCTTAAAGCAGTGGTCAGAAGGCGACAAATTGTTACAATGTGTTTACAATGCTTCACACTAGGTCTGAGTTTATGGATGTCAAGACGGTATCGCCAGCCTCCCCGCCAACTTACTCAAATTCAGGGACTCACACTGCACTCGGCAATCTCCAAGAGGTAGAAACCGTTCCCCTGCAAGCAATACAAGTAGAACTAGAGACAGTGGCGACAACTCCCCAACCGCTCAAATCAGCCAAAGATCTAGCTTATGAGTTGGCAGGAGAAGCCGTGCGCTACGATCCAGTGGCGATCGCAGCCCAGTATCGCGATCGTCCCCTGCAAGTCTGGGGACGGCTGTCGAGTGTTGTTTGGACATTTTTTAGCTTTGCCTTCAGTTTGTGGTGGGACAAAAAGAGAGGCCGCACCGCAGCCAACCAAAAGCGCCGCGCCGTGCGCCTCCGGGAAATTCTCAGCCAACTCGGCCCAGCCTTCATCAAAATCGGACAAGCACTCTCAACTCGTCCCGACTTAGTACCGCCGGCATATTTAGAAGAACTCACAACCCTGCAAGACCAATTGCCACCGTTTCCCAACGAAGTAGCATATCAATTTATACAAGAAGAATTGGGCGCACACCCCAAGGATATTTACGCCGAAATCACCGCAGATCCGATCGCAGCAGCATCCCTCGGACAAGTATACAAAGGCAAACTCAAAACTGGGGAAATCGTCGCCATCAAAGTACAGCGACCGGGTTTAGCCGAAAACATCGGCTTAGATATTTATATCCTGCGGCGCGTCGCACTTTGGGCACAAAATAACTTCAAAATAATTCGCAGCGATTTAGCAGGAATTATGGACGAGTTGGGCGAGCGCATTTACGAAGAAATGGATTATACCCACGAAGGACAAAACGCCGAACGCTTTGCCGAACTTTACGGGAATTTGAAGGATATTTACGTTCCCAAAATCTACTGGGAATATACCCGCCGTCGCGTCTTGACAATGGAATGGATCACCGGCGTCAAACTCACTAATTTGGAAGCAGTCAAGGCTCAAGGAATCGACGCTCCTTACTTAATTGAAGTGGGGGTGCAGTGTTCCCTCAGACAGCTTCTCGAACACGGTTTCTTTCACGCAGACCCGCATCCCGGCAATCTTTTAGCAACTCCTGACGGTCACTTGGCTTATCTCGATTTCGGGATGATGAGCGAAGTTAAACCTTATCAGCGATACGGCTTGTTGGAAGCTGTAGTGCATTTGGTGAACCGCGACTTTGAAGGTTTAGCTAGAGATTATGTCAAGTTAGAATTTTTGACACCGGATACCGATTTAACGCCAATTATTCCAGCTTTGGCCGGTGTGTTTAATAATGCTTTGGGTGCTAGCGTTGCCGAACTCAATTTCAAAAGCATTACTGACGAACTTTCGGCGGTGATGTACGAATATCCTTTCCGAGTTCCAGCTTATTATGCTTTGATTATTCGATCGCTCGTCACCCTAGAAGGGATTGCGATTAATGTCGATCCAGAATTCAAAGTGCTGAGTAAAGCTTATCCTTACGTAGCAAAACGGCTGTTGAGTGATCCCGCACCGGAATTGAGAGCATCTTTGCAAGATTTATTGTTCAAACAAGGCGAATTCCGCTGGAACCGCTTAGAAAACTTACTGAACAATGCCCGCGAAAGCGACGATTACGATGTCAGCAAAATCCTCAACCAAGGATTAGAGTATTTATTTTCTCAGAGAGGAGATTTCATTCGCGATCGGATTGTTGCTGAATTAGTAAAAAGTCTCGACACACTTTCCAGCAAAGCTTTTGATAATGCCAAAGCAGTTGTCGGCGAATGGTTTGGAGTCAAAGCGAGTCTACCCGTTGTTTCACCAACCGAACAACAAAACTTGGAACATATCAAGCGAATTTGGGATATTTTGCAATCAACTCCGGGTTTTGACAGCATGAAAGTATTGCAGTTAATTCCGCAGTTGTTAGTAAAACCAGAAGTGCAGAACATGGGCCAGCAAGTCGTAGGCGGTTTAGCTCAAAGAGCAGTTGCTAGGTTAATTAGGGAGTTTTTGCTTTCCGAGAAACCGGCAGCAATTCCTGAGAGTGCAGCTTATCCTAAAACTTCGCCTCAGTTGTCTTTACCTGCTGCTAAGTAGTGAGATTGGGAGTTGGGAGCCGCAGATGTTAGCGGATGAACAGGGATGAATGCAGATAAAATTATATCTGCGTTCATCTGCTCGAGTATTTCAGTAACTACTGAAGTTTAAATCCTTTAGCAGCTAATTGTTGGCGGAGACTTTGAATGATGACGCTATCGACCGTATTCTCGCCTTTATTGGCACTAGCTTTACGTTGTTGTTCAACATATTCATTTCGCTTTTGAGACAATTCGCGAATCGTCTTTTTAATGCTCTCCCTTTCGGCTTTCTTAGCAGCTACATATGCTCTTTTTTCGGCTAAAGCCATACTACGCATCACTTCTGGCAAAGCATCATTTGAGAGTGATTCAATTGTAACTCTACCGTTTTCGAGAGCATCGAGCAAATCCCAAGAAGCATTATCATAGTATTCAGAAGCTTTCGAGAGACCACGCATCACCAAATTTCTGCCAGCATTACTATCTTCAACTGCTTGACGCTGTTGTCCTACTTTGCCTTCTCTACCATAGGGAATGTAGGTTTGATTTAGTTTAGTGTTAAATGTCGAAATCTGGTCGTCGAAAGGGGATTTAATTACCACAATTGCTTGATTTTGATTGATATTAAAGTGACTGCCTTTTGCTACAGTAGCTCCTGATGCCCAAAGTTGTCGCTCCTGACTTTCCGCTGAACCACAGTAAATAGTATTAACGAGAGTATCTCCTTTCACAGCGAGATTGACAGATTGAGTCCAAACAATTGGGCCTTGATCGAAGGGTTCATTACCCGCAATAAAAATCACACGAAAATCAGCAGGATCTTTACTCCAGTTTAATTGTTGCATGGCGGAGCGAATTACCCAGCCAGCATATTCTTGACCGCCGTTGGTTTTGATACTAAATAGCTTTTCGGAAACTACATCTAATTCAGGAGTAAATCCAGTTAACAATCTGACAAAACCTTCCTCAGAAGGTAAGCTGTCATTACCATAATGGTAGAGAGCGACTTGTAACTCTGGCACTTCGCCATCTTTGGTGACTTTAGTTAAAAAATTCACAATTTGCCAAAGTTGATTGCGAGTCTGGTCAATCAGTCCATCCATGCTATTACTAGAATCTAAAAGGATGGCGATCTGAATTTTTGCTTTAGCGAAAGCTGCTGTGGGAAAACAGAAGATACTTAGAGTTAAAGCTGTAGTGAATAAAATTATAGTTAGTTTTTTCATGGAATTTTCCCTAGGAAATTATTTTTTACCCAATTATAGTCCAATACGGTTCACTTAAGAGAGATCCCCCCTAACCCCCCTTAAGAAGGGGGGGACAAGAATGCTCTCAAAGTCCCCCTT
>JARCMA010000356.1 GCA_030248405.1 Microcoleus sp. MP8IB2.171 | reverse complement strand
TACCACTGGTTTAAAGCCGCTTCGTCAGGCACCGTGTTCAAGGGGATGTCTGCTGCTGTGCTGACGCTGAAGGCAGCTAGCAACTTCGGCATAAAGTCTTCATACCAATATGCTACTGGCATCATCGCACCATTGATTTCCTCTGAGGCATCCGAGAGGATGACTCGGTTCCACTTCTTCAGGTACTCTTTGGGATCTCCTTCAGATTTGGCTGGTGGCGGTGCCATTTCCTCACTCAGTTCCATTTTTCTCAATCGGTTGAGTTCGTTGATGGCAAGCACACCCTCGGCGATGTCACGCAAGTTGAGACTCTTCTTCTTGATGGTGATTGCAAACTCCACTCCCGCCGCAAACTTTTCCTTGGCAGTTGCAGACTTACCCCGCGCCTCCAACATGGCTTTTTGTTCAGCCAACATTTCTGGAGTTTTTTCTATACTCTTCCAGTTTTTGATGCGATCTTGTAGTCTGGCATATTCATCTTCGAGCGATTTAACTACTGCATCCAGTAAAGGGTTACACGCCGACTCTACTACACCCAATCCTTTATAAAGCCCGATCGCACTTCTGACAAATTGCACAAAATCAACGATTCTGTATGGCAAGTTTCTCACACGGAGGTGAGTCTCGTGGTTGGCGGAAAAACTCTCGCGGAAGCTGCGGTAGGCTGCTCCCTGGATCAGACGAAACAAACCAATCTGCATCTGCAAGCGGGACGTACCGCGCTTTTTCTCAGCTTGTGGGTGTTGCGCGAGTAGTTCTTTTAGCCGCGCTATTTCTGGATTGCTATCGGTGGGTGCTTCTTGTAGATTAGGTTCAATAGTGGCAGAAGCTGCCTCGTTGATAGCAGTTGCTGTACTTGCGATCGCAGCCGCTGTACTATCTGAAATCTCGGTTGTCTGTGTACTGACAACCGGAACCGGCGAGTCTTGATATCCTGTGGTGATCTCTGACTCATCGGGTACCAGTTTGCAGAATTCCTTAAAGTCAATTGAGGCATCGCCGTCATGGTCTACCTCTTTGATGATCTCATCGAGCTCTTGCTCTGTCAGCCCAAACTGGCTCATCACACCATGCAGCTCGTTTTTAGTGATTTGACCGCTCCCATCCTCATCAAATACACTAAATGCCATTTTGAGACGACTCTGGCGATCGCCTAGCTGGGACACCATCAGCATTTTGAATTCCTCAAAATCGATACTGCCCGACAAGTCTACGTCCACTTCCTTGATCATGTCGCGCAACTCGGTTTCGTTAGGACTCTGGCCTAGCGATCGCATCACTTGACCCAATTCTTCCGATGAGATACCACCGCTCCCGTCCGCGTCAAATACTTGGAACGCTTCCCATAGCTTTACCACCTCTTCTTCAGTCATGGCTTTTTTTTCAAGCTGCACAGATGTCATAACTAAATCTTCCCTGATTTTTTTATTGGCTGTCTATTGATTATGACCAATATACTTTAATTCCTGATGACTTACGCAACGGTATTGTCAAATCGAACGGGGTTGCCGATCTCCCACTTTGGCTGGTGACAGTTGATCTATCAGTTTGATATTACTCCCAGTAATTTTCCCAATCATCCTTAAAAGCTTGCTGCAATCTCTGCATATACGCATCAGTCTTAATCTTCACCATCCACAGATTATTAGAATTGCGGCCTCCCTTGCACACAACACCTTCATCTACACCGTATTTCCCCTTGCGAAGATCGTCCATAAACTTGCCCGTCAGTTTGCCGCGATAAATCACTCGCGCAATATTTAATTTACCAAAATCCTGAATAAACCGATCGGGAAAAACCATACCGCGATCGGTTTCCACATCAAAAAGCACCAGTTGTTTGCGATCGTCCTTTTGGTGCATTCCCGCAAACGAGCTAGCACCAAAAAACTCTGTAAACACAGTAATTTCAGCGCAGTCATACTGTTCGTTCTCTCGAAATATAGACTCTAACGGACTAGCAAAGTCTCTCTTAAATACTTCAGGTGCTGTTTCTAAACCTGGATGTGCAGCATTAAATTCTGCAATTCCCATCTCATCCAAATCAAATCTACTGCGGCGCGTACCAAAAGCATACCAACCAAGTTCAATTTCCCAAACCCAATGCAAATTAGTGCCATCGTACTTCTCAAAAGCTATACATTGTTCATTAGGGCAATTTTTACTATCGGGAATTTTGGGATAGGCAAGTTGAACTCGTGTCATATAGAGGAAGGAAGAAGGAAGTTCGGCAACGGATTCGCTCCACGGATGTAACGGATGTAACGGATGTAACGGATTTCAGTCCGATGGAAGAAGGAAGAAGGAAGAAGGAAGTTCGGCAACGGATTCTGTAATGGATGTAACGGATTTCAGTCCGATGGAAGTCGGAAGATGGAAGAGGGAAGAGGGAAGAGGGAAGAAGGAAGAAGGAAGAAGGAAAGGGTTTCTAACGATTTCCCCCCTTCCCCTTTTAGTTAAAAATCCCTCAGTTGAGCAGTTTGAACCGCAAGTTCTTTAATCTGGGCACCGCGGCGCACCTTCAGTTCCAGAATTTGACCGATTTGGCTGTTTTCCACCAAATTTTGCAACTGTTCGGGCTCAGTCACTCCCTCACCGTCAATTTGAACGATGACATCCCCCTTGCGAACCCCCGCTGCCTCAGCAGGCGTATTTGGCACAACTCGCATCACTAACACTCCCTTAACTTCCGGGACAATCAAAGGAGCATTGGGGTCAGCATTATTCTCTCTGGCCATTTCAGGAGTCAAAGCAATCATCTGAATCCCCAAAAACGGGTGGCTGACTTGTTCTCCCTTGGCTAACTGCGCGTAGATGGCCTTGGCTTTGTCGATCGGAATTGCAAAGCCAATACCCATTGCATCAGCTCGAATCGCCGTGTTGATGCCAATCACTTCTCCTCTGCTGTTTAACAGGGGGCCGCCTGAATTGCCGGGATTGATGGCGGCGTCGGTTTGAATGAAATCGAGCCGCTTGTCGGGAATGCCGACGGCTGCACTGGATCGTTTGAGGGTGCTGATAATGCCCAAGGTGACGGTGTTGTCAAATCCGAGGGGGTTGCCCACGGCGATCGCCCAATCTCCCACTTTCACCGCATCGGAATCTCCCAAGGTGGCTGTCGGTAAGTCGAATTGCTTAGTATTAATTTTGACAACAGCCAAATCTGTTACTTCGTCAGTACCTTGGACTTCTCCTGGAAATGTCCGCCCGTCGTTGAGGGTGACAGTCACTCGATCGGCTTTGTCAACTACGTGAGCATTGGTTAAAATAATCCCGCTTTTGTCGATAATGAAGCCAGAACCTTGACCGCGCAAGCGTTCTTGTCTCGGCGTCATGCTTCGCAAATCTTCTCCCAAAAATCTGCGGAAGAAGGGGTCTTCCATTAACGGGTCGAGGTTGCGGCTGACTGTGCGCTCGGTATCAATGCGAACAACTGCTGGCCCGACTCGATCGACTGCCGCCGTCACAAAACTGCCGGTATCCCCCGGGAGTTCCCCGCCCCGCAATGCTAACAGTTGCGGATTCGCGGGAGTGGCTGGGAAACTCTGAAACTGTAAGTTGGGCGGATTTGTGCCGTCAGCGGCTGCAGCGGGTGCAGGATTGATTGCTAACGCACTCAGGGCGATCGTCATTCCTAAAATTAGGGCGAACCAACGAGCACCCGTTCGAGGTGTGGGGCGAAAAAACTTAAATAGTCGCATAGCGTCAATCTTTGTTAGTCTGGGTTAGTCTGGTAAACGTGTGCGATCGTGCGGACTCAATAATCTGCCACTATGAAGATCCTAAATATATTTTGACAGTTACAATACATGAGTCACGAGCCCGCACCAACTCAACATATTCTGAATTCTAACTTTTAAATTTCCTTCGTAACCCCCATGATTCTATCTGATACTTCTACTGACAAATCCTTGCCATCAAATTCCCACCACCATCACGACGATAAATCAGCCCACCCTCACCATCACGATGAAGAATCGATGCGGCGGCTGGTAAATCGCTTGTCTCGGATTGAGGGACACGTCCGCGGCATTAAAACAATGGTGCAAGAAAACCGTCCCTGTCCCGAAGTTCTCGTGCAAGTTGCTGCGGTTCGAGGCGCGCTCGATCGCGTAGCGAGAATCATTCTTGACGAACACTTAACTGAGTGCATTGCCAGAGCAGCGAAAGAAGGTAATATCGATACGGAAATCGAAGAGTTGAAAGCAGCTTTGGATCGGTTTTTGCCTTAGCCACTGCCAATTTTTACCTCCATATAACAAAACCTGCAAATTAGACAAAACTTGCAAGTTATGATTTCTGACGCTTTTTTTGAGCATCTTTCAAAAACGGGGGAAAAGCATCAAATCTTCTCCCCCTCACCCCCATTGCCACAACATATAATTTATATGCTCCGCAGTTTATGAGAGCGAGTTTTGTTAAAAAAGAATTAGTCAGGTTTGTCGTGATGACGCAAGTCCTAAAAATCTTCAAAGGCTGACGGCAAACAATTAGATAATCGGTGATTAATCCGACTTGGTATGAACTGTCTAGACTTTCGTCAGCTTGGCTTTTAGGTGGTATCTGACTGTTGCGTAAACCGCTTTATAGGAAGCTTCAATGCTGTATTCCTGCTGCAACCACTCTTGAATCTCTCCATAGCTTTTAAAACCTTCCTGGGGGTCGCTGAGGCGCATTGCCAAACTAGCGCGGGCCAGAGGAGGAATGGCCGGCTTACGGCCGCCGCTGTGCTTTGTTTCGAGGAGTCCTTCGAGTCCGTCAGAGCGGTACTTTCTCAGCCACCGCTGCACTGTAATTCGATTTACCCCGATCGTCATTGCCAATTCTTTAACTGTCTTAACATGACAAATTTTGAACAGGTAAAGTGCTTGAATTTTTTGAAAGCCGCTTGCCGTTTTTTGTTCAGTTAACAGGTTTTTTAGTTCTTCACTTGTCTCTGTGATGCTAAGTTTACATACTCCAGCCATATCAATTACCTCACGATTCGCGTTCTACAATACCTTTGTTTGACAATGGAGCAAAAGCTGCTCCTATCCTAAATGCTGACCTTTTGTTTGCCCTGAAGCAATACCAAAGCGATCGTTCTCATTAAACTTTTTCCTTCCTGGAGGCACTCAGACGCTCAGAAACCGGATTATTTGAACCTGGAGCAAGGTTGCAACGATTTGTTTTGGTAAAAAACCCGGTTTCTGGGTCAGTTTTGTATTTGATGGACAAGCGTCATT